>CALDIG010000228.1 GCA_937904375.1 uncultured Prevotellaceae bacterium | reverse complement strand
GGTGTGGCGGGCGCAGGGTGCACGATCAGCGACTTGGCGACCAGCGACAGCGTTATCTCTGTGGGGGCTTACTGCTCTAACAACACCTTCGTGATGATGGATGGCGACACGGTCACAGTATCGAGGTGCAACCCCGGCGAGATGGCCTATTTTTCGGGGTTCGGACCCGATGCTCGCAACCGTCGCCGCCCCGACCTTGTGGCTCCGGGTTTTAAGGTGGCTTCATCGGTGAGCCGATATGTGGATGCCTACAAGAATCCATCAAATGTCGTTGACAATGTGAATATTGAGGGTGAGTATTATCCATACGGTCTGGAAGGTGGCACTTCGATGTCAGCCCCTGTAGTGTCGGGGAGCATAGCACTGTGGCTGGAAATTGACCCCACACTGTCGCCAAGCGACATAAAAAATTTGATGGCATCCACATGCAATCGTGACAGCTTTGTGGAAGCTGGTCCAGCTAAGAAATGGGGGTATGGCAAGCTCGACATAGATGCCGGAATCAAATACTTGCTTGCAAGACTCAGTGGTGACGTTGATGGTGACGGCGAGGTTACTGTCGCCGATGTGACTAGCCTCTATAACATTATGCTCGGCATTTCTTATGACAACATTCAGCGCGCCGATGTGGATTGTGACAGCAACATCACAGCTGCCGACGTCTCGGCGGTATATAATAGGTTGTTGGGGGAGTGATTGGCTTTTCGCCAAATGGTATTTGGAGACTTGCTGACTGATTGTGAGAATTCAGACATTCTCTTTTGATGTTAACTGCAAACATTGATGTTGTTAATGATGTGTAAATTTAATTAAATTTGCTTTATCAGAATTAAAATATATCAGTAAATATTTTGTATTAATTATTGTTTTTACTAATTTTGTGAGTTAAATATTGAGTTTTGTCAGCGTTTTGTGACAGCAAACTGCCTTGATGGGTAATAATCGAAGTGTGCGCTTGTCGCAAAGATGTTGATATTGAGATTGAAAGCCATTTGAGAGCTGAGGCTCGAAAGACACACAGAGGTCTCTCTCCAGCTACTCATGAAAAGGCTTTAGTTCTTTGCATATAATTGTGAAGATGTGTTAATGTGAGTGTGTGCTCTTCATGAGAACCACAGATTGACAAGACTTGATATTCGCTTATATTTTCTCACTCCACGCAAGGCAAGAGTGCCTTATTCCACAGCCAATTAAAGAACAACATAAATGACAAGTAAATGGATTTACTTACCCCTTACATCCGAACAGAAGCAGATAGAGGCGCAGCTCGCGGTTCAATTTCCCGATTGCCCTTCTATTGCTCGGCTTTTGGTGTTGCGTGGCATGAAGACTCCGGAGGACGTCCGCGATTTCTTCTATCCATCATTGAGCCAACTGCCCGACCCATTCTTGATGAGGGATATGAAAAAGGCTGTAGAAAGGCTAAATCAAGCCTTGGGGGCAAAAGAAAAGGTGCTTATCTATGGCGACTATGACGTAGATGGTACAACAGCGGTGGCTCTGGTCTATCGCTATTTGAGGCGTTTATATTCTAACGTGGAGTACTATATCCCCACGCGAGATGATGACGGCTATGGTATTTCGGTGCAGGGTATTGACTATGCCCACAGCATCGGTGTGAAACTCATAATCGTGCTTGATTGCGGCATTAAGGCGGTTGAGGAGATTGCCTACGCCAAGTCAAAAGGTATTGATTTCATTATCTGTGACCATCATGTCCCGGATGATGTTCTTCCCGATGCAGCAGCGATTCTCAACCCGAAACTCGTTGACGACAAGTATCCTTACAAGGACTTGTCGGGATGCGGTGTGGGTTATAAGTTCATGCAGGGTTTCGCCAAGAGTAACGGTATCGACAGCATCTATGACCTGGAGAATTCTCTGGACTTGCTTGCTGTGAGCATCGCTGCCGACCTTGTGCCACTCACCGGCGAGAATCGCATCCTCACTCATTATGGAATCAAGCGGCTTAACAACAATCCCTGCGCTGGCTTGAGAAGCATCCTTCGCCTTTGCCGATTGACGAAGAAAGAGATAACCATTAGCGACATAATCTTCAAGATTGGTCCGCTGATTAACGCTTCGGGACGCATGCAGTCGGGACAGGAGTCGGTGGAATTGCTTATAACTCGCAGTTCGGCGGCGGCCTACGAGATTACCAAGAAAATCGACAAATATAACCAAAGCCGCAAGGAGCTTGACCGCAACATCACCGAGGAGGCGAATGCCATCATCGAGAACCACAAAGAAGAAATGGGCTCAAAGAAACCCATTGTCATCTACAACCATGACTGGCACAAGGGCATCATAGGCATCGTGGCGGCTCGACTGGCCGAGTTGTATTTCAGACCGTCGGTTGTGCTTACCTATAGCAATGACGGCCTTGTGACAGGCTCGTCGCGCTCGGTGCGTGGCTTTGATATCTACACCGCCATCAAGCAGAACCGTGACCTGCTTGAGAACTTTGGCGGTCATACCAACGCTGTGGGCTTGACACTCAAGGAGGAAAATATTCCTGAGTTCAAGAGACGTCTTGAGGAATATGTCGAGAGCCATATTGAAACCGAGCAGGTGACACCATCGATTGATGTGGACTGCGAGCTAGGTTTCGATGAGATTAACGATTCATTCATGAAGTATATAAAACTCTTCAACCCATTTGGTCCTGAGAACCAGAAACCTGTCTTCATGACAAGAAATTGCGTTGACGCGGGTACAAGTAAACTGGTGGGCAAGAAGCAGGAACATATAAAGCTCGATGCCATAGACCAGGCATCGGGAAAGATGATGAACGGCATTGCTTTCGCTTTGGGTGAGTATTATGAACGCATCAAGGATAAGGAGCCTTTTGATATCATCTACACGGTAGAGGAGAACCATCACCGAAACACAGTATCAATCCAGTTACTCATAAAGGGCATTAGAATGAGCAGCGATGCCAACGACAACTGACATTCATCGACTCTTAGAGAAATACTGGGGTTACACGCAGTTTCGTGACCTTCAAGAAGACATAATCATGTCGGTCCTTGAAGGTCGCGACACGTTAGGGCTGATGCCAACGGGCGGTGGCAAGTCAATCACATTCCAAATTCCCACCCTCGCTATGGAAGGACTGGCGATAGTGGTAACTCCCATCATCTCGCTGATGAAAGACCAGGTTGACAATTTGGTGGCGCGTCGCATAAAGGCAACTTACCTACATGCCGGACTGTCTCTGGCTGAGCACCGCCGTGTGATGGAGAAATGCCAGAACGGAAACTGCAAGTTCCTCTACATCTCCCCCGAACGGCTGCAAAGCGAAACATTCATTGAAAGAATAAAAAACTTGAATGTATGCCTCATTGTGGTCGATGAAGCGCACTGCATCTCGCAATGGGGATATGACTTCAGACCGTCGTTTCTGGAAATCGTAAAACTTCGACAGGTGTTTAAGACAGCACCTGTTCTCGCTCTAACTGCCACTGCCACACCTATTGTGGTGACCGATATTCAAGAAAAGCTTGAATTTAAGGCTCGCAACGTCTTCATCAAGAGCTTTAAACGTGAGAACATCTCCTACGTTGTGCGACACACTACCGAAAAGATGGGCGAGCTTGTGCATATCATTAAATCGGTGTCTGGGTCGGGAATCGTCTATGCTCGCAGTCGCAAGCGCACCAAGTTGATTGCCGATGAGTTGAAACGCAACGGTATCGGTGCAGATCATTATCATGCCGGACTCACGATAGAAGAAAAAGAAGACAAACAGAACAAGTGGAAGAATGATGAGATAAGGATAATAGTTGCTACCAATGCTTTTGGAATGGGAATTGACAAACCCGACGTACGGCTAGTGATTCACGTTGATGTGCCCAACACTCTCGAAGAATATTATCAGGAAGCCGGCAGAGCGGGGCGTGACGGCAAGCGTTCTTTTGCCGTAATGCTGGTAAAAGAGACTGACAAACGCATTCTTCACCGGCATGTTAGTGAGGCATTTCCAGAGAAGGAGTTCATAAGGAAAGTTTATGAGCGGGTTGGCAATTTCCTCAACGTAGCAATAGGGGAGGGCTACCAGCAAATTCTGGATTTCAACTTCAATCTATTTTGCAAGACGTTCAATTTGCCCATTCTTCCAACTCACAATGCCCTAAACATTCTCACTCGCTCTGGATATATTCAGTTTGTGGAAGAAATTGAGACTCAGTCGCGTGTGATGATTCTCGCCAGGAAAGAAGAACTGTATAACATCCCCACTACCACACCTCGTGCCGATGACGTGCTGCAAGCGTTGCTGAGAACTTATTCTGGGCTGTTTGCCGACTATGTATTCATCAACGAAGACGTGTTGAGTTACCGTTATGGCCTCACTTCGCAAACCATCTACGACTCTTTGATAGAGCTCACACGCCTTCACATCCTGCACTATGTGCCCCGCAAGCGCACGCCATATATCGTTTATTCCACTTCACGTGAGGAGCCGCAATATGTAGCAATCCCCAAAGCTGTATATGAAGATCTTCGTGATCGCATGGAGCAGCGCGTGGAGGCTGTGATTGACTATTGTTACCGTGATGACATCTGCCGCGAGATATTCCTTGTAGAATACTTTGGCGAGGAAAGCCGTGACAGCTGCGGGCATTGCGACACATGCATCGAGAATAGAAAAAGACAACAATATACACACGATGAAGTACAAGAAGGCATTTTATATATGACTCAAGTTCGCCCTCGCACACTTGGTGAACTTGTTGAAACACTGTCATTTGCCAAAGATGATATTATCAACATGGTGTCATTTCTAGTTGATGAAGGATACCTTCAGCATCTAAGCGATGACACCTACAAGAACCCAATTCCATTAAAATGAAATTTGAGTGTTTTATAAACCAACTTTGTAAAAACTGAAAAGTTATTCACAATTAAAGTATTGGTCGATGTGTTTTGAAGAAATTAATTTATCTTTGCATATAGTTTAAGAATCACATCGCAGATGAAAAACATTGATTATATTTACACCCTTGAGATTGCTGTTCGCGACTATGAGCTTGACAGCGAGGGCATCGTTAATAACGCCAACTATCTTCACTATCTTGAAATGACGCGTCATGAGTTCTGCCGTTGGGCTGGCTACTCGTTTAAGGAGATGAGTGCCGACGGCATCATTCCCGTGCTGAGCCGTGTGGAGATTGACTACAAAACTCCGCTGCGCAGTGGAGATGTGATGCTGAGCAGCCTGTGGGTGGAGAAGAAAGGCGTTAGGTTCGTGTTTCATCAAGACATTCGCAACAAGCACACCGGCGAGATGGCGGTGAGTGCCGTGGTGACGGTGGTGAGCCTTGAGGATGGCAAACTATCTCGTAGTGACCGACTCTTTGAGAAATTTGAGAAATGGCTGTAAGGAATACCGACATATTGTACCGCATGGCGTTGGCTGGCATCCGTGGCATGGGAGTGGAACTTGCTCAACGCTTACTCGATATTATACCTAGTGAAAAAGACTTTTTTGTCATCAGCGAGCGTGAGCTGAGGTCCATTACTGGCAGTCGTAGCAAGGTGTGGGGGCGTGCCTTCCGCGACGATGCTCTGCGCAAAGCCGAGGCCGAGCTGCGCTTTGTTGAGCAACGCAAAGTGACGGTTCTCTATTTCACCGACTACAATTTCCCCAAACGCCTTCTCAATGCCAGCGATGCGCCGATATTGCTCTATACTATAGGCGGTTGCGACCTTAATGCCAAGCATGTTATCAGCATAGTAGGCACTAGGCGCAGCACGCATTACGGTGCTACGTTCTGTGATAAGTTGGTTGACGATCTTTCTAAGATGCTTGAGGGCGAGTTGGTGATAGTGAGCGGATTGGCTTACGGCACCGACATCAACGCCCATCGTGCCGCACTGAGATATAATGTGCCTACTGTGGGTGTGCAGGCGTGCGGCCTGAACAAGATTTACCCTGCCGAGCATCGTGACGATGCGGCTCATATCGTGCAGCAGGGTGGAGCGATAGTTAGCGATTACACTAGCCAGGACGAGATTCATCGTGGCAACTTCCTTGCCCGCAATCGCATAATTGCAGCCTTGAGTGATTGCACCGTGGTGGTGGAGAGTGCAAGCAAAGGAGGTGCGCTGGTGACAGCCAATATTGCCGCCAGCTACAGCCGTGACGTGTTTGCCGTTCCAGGCCGTGTGAGCGATGAGTATTCTAAAGGCTGCAACCGCCTTATCATGAACAACCAGGCGGCAGCCATTACCTGCGCTGAGGACTTGGTGAAGGCCATGCGGTGGGAGTCGAGACAAATTCCCGAGCTGGCCAAGGAACTCGAGTTGTTCCCTCAATTGACTGCCGAGCAGCAAAAGGTGGTGGATATACTGCGCAAGAATGGCGACCAGCACATCAACGACCTCGCCGGCTTGATGGCACTGCCCATCTACCGCCTGATGGCAACGCTGGTAGAGCTAGATACTAAAGGCGTGATTGCCACGCTTCCAGGATGCCGATACTCGCTTAAATAATGCAGAATTCATAATGCAAAGTGCATAATTGGCTGCGCCAGCACTTAATCTGGATAATTATAACAAATACATAACATATAGACTATTATGGCAAAAACTAAGAGAATTGATTTTAAGGAAAAGGTGACAGGGTCACAGGAACCGTCTAATGTAGAAGGGTCTTTTAATGACATTGATTTTGATCTTCTAACCTCTCAGTTGTCAAAGGAAGACAGGGATTTGTTGAAGAATCTTGGTATCACCGATACCGAACAATTCGGACAGTTTCTAATGATGGCAGGCATTGATCCTGATAAGGCATATAAACAAGCCCATCTTGCCGAATCGTCTGATGAGTTTGCCGTCAGTGACATAATGCTCGATGATGATGACCCTCGTGGAGAGTTCTTCCGTTCGATGATGGAGGAAGAAAGAAATAGTTTGGGAAAGGTGTTTTTTCTTGATAGTGATGAGGTTAAAGAATATCACATCCGCATCAAGCTGAAAAACTCGCCTGTGAAAATCTGGCGTGAGCTGAAGGTGCCATCAAATATCTCACTCGAGTTGCTGGCGGCTTTCCTTATTGAGGCTATGGGATGGGACAACTCCCACTTGCATCAGTTCCGTAAAAAAGATGATTATTATGTCTCAAGGGAAGACTTAGAGGAATATGATGATCCTTTTGGTTTGGGTTTTAGTTTTGCGCGATGCCGACATCATGATGCTAGTAAGTTTTCAATCTCCGATGTGTTGCTTGCTAAGGGTGACAAGATAGAGTTTGAATACGATTTTGGTGACTGTTGGATGCACGAGTTATGGGTAAAGGGCATCCGCGACTATGAGCGGGGAGAGAAACCGCGTGTGGAACTTATAAAGGGGCAAGGTCAGTGTCCACCAGAGGATTGCGGTGGAGTGTGGGGCTATGAGGATTTGCTTGAAATCCGCCAAAAGAAACGCAAAAGTTCAGAAGACAAAGAACGGTTGGAGTGGTATTATATGGATGACAAAGACTTCGACCCAGATTACTTCGACCTTGAAGATAATAAAGAAAATATCTACGGAATGTGGGAAGAAGTGAAGGTCCTAATGGCTAGGGAGAAAAAAAGCGGAAAGAAATAGGAAAAAAGTGAGAGGTAGGAATAATTTGTAATTTTAACCTCTCACTTTTAATATTTAATCGGTAAATAAACGAGCGGGCGTTTATTTCCTTTCCCAGGTGTCTCCGTCGAGGATCATGTCGCGGAGGTTGCGGTAGCGGTGCTTGGCTTGGATTTTGCGCATCTGCACGGTGACGTCGGTCTCGTAGCTGGGAGCGTCCACGTCGCGTATCACGCCGAGCGCTACAGGCAGGTTGGTGCCGTCCATCATGGCAAGCTGCTGGTGCAGGAAGTTGTCCTGGCAATGAGCGTCGTGGATGAGCACATCGTCGATAGTGTATTCCCCGTCGTCGAGGCGCACAGCCTTTAATCCGAAGCCCTCTTGCACGAGTCCCATATCCATGTTCTTGCCAAATAGCATCTTCTCGCCGTGGACGAGGTGGATGGTTCGGTTGGCGCGCACCGCCTTGTCGGTGATGCGGTTGTGGATGCCGTTGTTGAAGATCATGCAGTTCTGCAAAATCTCAATCACCGAGCAGCCCTTGTGACGAGCTCCCTCGACCATGATTTCCTGATTGATTTTCAGTTCCACGTCGATGCCTCGGGCAAAGAAGGTGCCGCGTGCGCCAAACACCAGCTCGGCGGGTATGAACGGGTCTTCGGTTGTGCCGTAGGGCGAAGATTTTGAGATACAGCCACGGTCGCTGGTAGGGCTGAACTGTCCCTTAGTGAGACCGTAAATTTTGTTGTTGAGCAACAGCAGGTTAAGGTCTACATTGCGTCGCACCTCATGGATGAAGTGGTTGCCGCCAATGGCGAGGCAGTCGCCGTCGCCAGAGATTTGCCACACGGTGAGTTGCGGATTAGCAACTTTCACGCCAGTAGCGATAGCACCGCCACGACCATGAATGGTGTGGAAGCCGTAAGTGTTCATGTAGTAGGGCAGACGTGAGCTGCAGCCTATTCCCGACACCACAGCAATCATGTGTGGAGGAACACCAAGTTCGGCCATTGCCTTGTGAAGCACGTTGAGAACAGCGTGGTCGCCGCATCCTGGACACCAGCGCACTGCTACATCATTCTTATAGTCTTTGGGTTCTGGATTGTTAAATATTTGTGTCATAATTATTTGCCCTCCATAATTTTAATTGCACCTTCTTCAATCTCATTAACGAGGAATGGTTGTCCCTGCACTTTGTTGATGCGTTTGATGTTAAGCTCAGGAATCTGACTTTGCAGATAGGTTGCGAACTGTCCGTTGTTAAGCTCCGCCACTATCACGGTTTTGTATTTTGTGAGCATCTCGCGGGTGTTGCGGGGCAGAGGGTTAATGTAGTTGAACTGCGCGAAGTCAAGATGCTTGCCGGCACCATTAAGGTGCTCATAGGCGGTGTAGATGTGGCCGTAGGTACCTCCCCAGCCAATGATGATAGTGTCGCAGTTCTCATGCTCGCTCTTCACCTCAAGCAGGGGGATGTGGTTGGCGACGTTGGCAATTTTCTGCGCGCGGGTCTTGACCATGCGCTCGTGATTCTCGGGGCTATTAGAGATCACGCCAGTGTCGTAGTCGCGCTCCAGACCGCCTACACGGTGCATCTTGTCGGGGACACCAGGGAAAGACCAGTAGCGCACCAGTTCGTCGTTGCGGCTATAAGGGTGCCAGGTGTCTTCTTTGTCTTCGGGGACAAAGTTGGGATGTATCTCGGGATAGTCTCCAACTTCGGGAACTCGCCATGCGCTGGAGCCGTTGGCGATGAACGCGTCGGTCATCAAGATGACAGGTGTCATGTGCTCAATGGCGATGCGGGCAGCCTCAAATGCCATGTGGAAGCAGTCGGTAGGCGACGAGGCGGCAACCACAACCAATGGGCACTCGCCACTGCGACCGTAGATGGCCTGCATGAGGTCGGTCTGCTCGGTCTTGGTGGGCATGCCAGTTGATGGTCCACCGCGTTGAACGTCGATAATCACCAGTGGCAACTCCGACATCACAGCCAGTCCCATCGCCTCGCTCTTGAGTGACAGACCAGGACCGCTGGTGCTGGTCACTGCCAGACTGCCGGCGTAGGCTGCTCCGATTGCCGAGCAAATGCCAGCGATCTCGTCTTCCATCTGGCACGCTTTCACGCCTAGGTCGCGGCGCTTGGCGAGTTCGTGTAGGATGTCGGTGGCAGGGGTGATAGGGTAGCTGCCTAAGTATAATGGACGACCGCTCTTCTCGCTGGCGAGGATGAGTCCCCACGCTGTGGCTTTGTTGCCGTTCACGTCAACATAAATGCCGGGGCGCATATCCTCGGTCTCGATGCGGTATTTAGACACCGAAGCGTGGATGTTGTGACCGTAGTCGTAGCCGCCTTGAAGCACTTTGCAGTTGGCGTCATAGACCGCGGGCTTGTTGCCGAACTTGTGCTGCAAGAAGCGGCGCGCGCTCGACAGAGGCATATTGAACAGCCAGCATATAAGTCCCAGTGCGAACATGTTGCGGCATTTCATCTGTGACTTGAAGTCCATGCCACTGTCCTCGAGGGCAGCTTTTACCATCGAGGTCATAGGCACTTCCACGATTTGGGTCTTCAGTCCAATCTCCTTGTAGGGGTTGTCGGTAGTGAACTCTGCTTTCTTGAGGTCGAGTTCTTTGAACGAGTCGATATCGACAATAGCCACGCCGTTATTGTTCAAGAATTGCACATTCTGCTTGAGTGCGGCGGGGTTCATCGCCACCAGCACGTCGCATTCGTCGCCAGGGGTGTGTACTCCGTGGCCGATGTGCACCTGAAAGCCGCTCACACCACTGAGCGAGCCTTGAGGGGCACGTACCTCGGCGGGATAGTCGGGGAAGGTGGAGATAATCTCACCCATCTCGGCCGACACGCTCGAGAAGATATTGCCGGCCAATTGCATACCGTCGCCAGAGTCGCCCGAGAAACGGACCACAATGCTCTGGCGGAACTTTACGTTAGTCTTTCCTAACATGTTGCGGATTTGTTGTTTATGGTTTATATATAGTGACTTTCAAAAATCGGGTGCAAAATTAGTGCAAGTTGAGAGAAATACAAAATGAAAAATGAAGATTTTCATTTTTATTTTCGAAGCGCAGCCTAATTTATTAAAACAAGCTGACGAGCTAACAGGCAAACGAACTGACAAGATAAATGTAATTAAGACAATTAAGGACAAAGGGTTATTAATATTTTAACACTAATTATTCCGTGGTCATTGCCATTACAAGCCGATGACTTCATAGTAAAAGAAAATGTTCCATCAGGTTGGAACCTAGAAGAATGGTGTAGCTTCAATGATGTTTGTTACAGTTTGCCTGTATTTGTTGAATAATCTAGCAGTAATAATCTATGTTACCATAATAATGATTGGAATTTTCGTAATAAGCGACGAGCCAGCAAGCACATAGATAACTAGCGAGCAGAACAGCGTCATAATCAGCCTTAGCAACAAAACTGGCGCTGACTCTTGCATGAGTGAATTATTTTGCCTACATTTGTGGCAAAATAATTCACTTTTACGATTATGAGAACTAAACTATTATTATCGGCAATCTGCGCTATTGTATTGCCTCTTAACTGCTTCGGAGCGGTTGACCTGTCGAGTCTTGAACCTAACGAGGACCCTGTGAGCAACGATGTTGCCGCCGCGTTGCTGAGCAAAGTCTATATGCATCACCCTTCGTTGCTCAGTAAGACCGAAGTGTGGCTCACATCGGCATTTGAGATCGAGCGCACATCAAAACAGAAAGACGGCTCGCGCGCAAGCAACGTCACCACAGCAATGGTATGCATGGCGAGAAATAAACTTATTCCCACTGAGTATTATCTCGTTACAGTTCAGGGTGATGAGGTGATAGATGGCGCATTGTTAGGCTTCAATGGCGATGCTTCGCTCCTTGAAATGAAATTTCCGAACGATGAAATCGTTTATAAACCTGACATGAAAATCGACTTTGAGTTCAAAGGCGACACCGTTAAAGCAAAAAGAGAATACCGATTCTTCTCTACCGCAAGAGGGGGAGCCTGGTTTAATAAAGATGGCACTATCTACAACCCGTTTGTCGTCACCAAAGACGGAACAATCAAGCAAGTGGCTCCTATTGCAACTGCACAAAGGCAGGATGGCGATGCCAACTACTTGAGCAAAGACCGTAAGCCCACCACCCACACCACTACCAGCGGCGAGTTCTTCCCCTTGGGCATGAATGTGCTGACGATGGCACAAACTCCTGCATGCCTGCCACTCAACATGGAAGAGCTTAACAAAGAAGCTGGAAAGATGATGGCAATAGCAGCAGACGTTGATGATGACGCTCCTGAGTCACCAACCACATTAAGCGTTGAGGAATTTGCCAAATGGAGCTTCAACCTAGGCATGCGCCACAGTGAAGAGTTCCTCACTTGGATTGCAAATAATCAAGACATAGAGAATTTCTCCCTTTTCATAAACGCCGTTGTCAGCGAAAACGAGAGCGGCGAGCTCGAATGGCTAACCGAGAATATCAAAAATCTCCAAGACCCCAACACCTGCAACTGGTGGCAAAAGTGGATGAAAAGAAGATAAGCTGACAAGGCAATGCGCTTTGCGCAGGTTAGAGGTTAGAGTGCGCAGCAACTTAACACTTAACACAGTACAGAGTACAGAGTGTAGAGGTTAGAGTGCGCAGCAACTTAACACTTAACACTTAATATCACTTGTCTCGTTCGCTCGTCGGCTCGTTCGCTCGTCAGCTATAAAATAATTTATGGAAAAAATAAAATATAAAATCGGTATAGCCCTCAGTGGCGGTGGTGTGAGGGGCTTTGCTCACATCGGGGCATTGCGAGCTCTTGAGGATGTGGACATCAAACCCGACATCATCGCCGGAGTGAGTGCTGGCAGTGTGGTCGCTGCTTTTTATGCGGCGGGAATGAGTGCCGATGAGATTTTTGAACTCTTCAGGAATATCGACATGAGCAAATTCCTGCAAGTGGATATCTCGAAAAGCGGATTTCTCAAACTCGACAAGTTCCGTAAATTTATCGCCAAGAACCTGCCTGTAGAGAACATAGAGCAACTTGCCATTCCCACAATCATAGGAGCTACCGATATTGAAAACCAGCAAGAGAAAGCGTTCACCACCGGCAACATCGCCGAAAGGGTAATCGCCTCGTGCAGTATCCCGCTGGTATTCAAACCAGTAAAGATTGATAACACCTATTACGCCGACGGTGGCGTGATGCACAACTTGCCGTCGTACTACCTGCGACCGCTGTGCGACACCGTGATTGGCATCAACGTGAGTCCTTCGAAGCTCGGTCCCATCAAGATGAACGTGCGCTCTCTCGCTTACCGCACCTACAAAATGATGACAATGCACAATGTCGAGGCCGACAAGCAACTCTGTGACCTGCTGGTGGATATTGTCTCAATTCAAGGTCATAGCACCTTCGACACCAAAGCCGCCAACAAGATAGCCCAAAAGGGTTATTTCGAGACAATGAAAATTCTAAAAAACTCACAGGTTGCCGCTCGATGTGCTCGCTAGTTTGTCGCTCGCTGCGCTTCGCTGGTTTTGACGCTTCGCGCTGGTTAGCCATTTTAATTGTTATCCACAGACTTGTCCGACACGTCCGATTGAAATCACTTAACACTTATAACTTAACACTTATTATGAAGCCTATTATCTACCAACTCTTTCCACGACTGTTTACCAACTCATGTGACCACTGCGTGCCTAACGGCACCATCAAGCAGAACGGCTCCGGCAAGATGAACGACATCACCCTGCCGGTACTCAAGAAGCTCAAAGACCTCGGGGCGACTCATGTGTGGTTTACCGGTGTGATACGCCACGCCACAAAGACAAAATATAAAGGCATCCCCGACTGCAACCCATATATCGTGAAAGGCAATGCCGGCTCGCCATACGCCATCACCGACTATTACGACATCGACCCCGACATCGCCGTGAGCGTCAAGAACCGCATGAAGGAGTTTGAGCAGTTGGTAAAACGCACCCACGACGCTGGCATGAAAGTCATCATCGACTTTGTGCCTAACCATGTCGCCAGGCAATACCGCAGCATCGCCAAGCCCGACGGTGTCGAGGATTTGGGCGAAAACGACAACAAAAACCTCGCTTTCTCGCCCGACAACAATTTCTACTACATGCCCCATGAGCAGTTCGCCCCGGGTATAGACCTCGGTAGTGGCGACGGGTTCTATTATGAGAAACCCGCTATGGCAACCGGCAACGACTGCTTTCACCCATATCCCGGCGTTTACGACTGGTATGAGACCGTGAAGCTGAATTATGGAGTAGATTACAGCAATGGAGAGAAACACTTCTGCCCTATTCCCTCCACTTGGCACAAGATGCGCGACATTCTTCTATTCTGGGCAGCGAAGGGCATCGACGGTTTCCGCTGCGACATGGCGCACATGGTGCCGGTGGAGTTCTGGCACTGGGCAATCCCGCAAATTAAAGAGCGGCACCCGCGCATCATATTCATCGCCGAGCTTTACGACACCGCCATCTACCGCGACTACATCTTCAACGGCCACTTCGATTACCTCTACGACAAAGTGTCGCTCTATGACACCCTGCGGGCCGTCACCTGCGGCAATGCCAGCGCATCGGCGATAACCGGATGCTGGCAGGCGGTGGAAGGCATGGGCGACCACATGCTCAACTTCCTTGAGAACCACGACGAGCAACGCATCGCCTCGCCACAGTTTGCTGGCGACCCGTTCCGTGCTCTTCCAGCACTGGTGGTCTCGGCAACAATCTCACGAGCGCCAGTTATGA
The DNA here is from genome assembly GCA_937904375.1 of uncultured Prevotellaceae bacterium. GTDB lineage: Bacteria > Bacteroidota > Bacteroidia > Bacteroidales > Muribaculaceae > Sodaliphilus. Next base: position 13,731 of record CALDIG010000228.1, on the reverse strand, counting down.
TATATCAGGGTCAGGAGCTTGGCGAGCCGGCTCTCGATGCCGAGGGGTTCAGCACTCAAGACGGACGCACCACAATCTTCGACTACTGGAGCGTCCCCACCTTGCGGCGATGGTACAACGGCGGCAAGTGCGACACCGCCAAACTCACAGAAGACGAGCGGAAACTGCGGAAATTCCACAAGACACTTCTGCGCTTGTGCAACAAGGAGAAAGCCATTGCGCAAGGAGGGTTTTACGACCTCATGTATGTCAACTACAACTCCTTGAACTACCACAGAGTTTACGCCTATTACCGTCATTACGGAGATGAACATCTGCTCATAATAGCCAATTTCGGCGACCAGGACGAAAGGATAAACCTTCACACCCCCCAGCACGCTCTCGACACAATGCGCTTAACCCCCGGCACATATCATGCCCGGGAATTGCTCACCGCCAGTGACATGACCCTCACCATCGACCCTGACATTCCCGACAGCATCACCATAGGCCGTCGCAATGCGATGATAATCAAGTTGATGTAAACAGAACTAAGTTCAGAGTTTTGAGTTGTGAGCTGACGAGCGACACAACCAGCGAGCGGGCGCGAGCGACACAACCAGCGAAGCGACAAAACCCATTGCCTCGTTAACTCGTTTACTCGTAATCATTTGACAAAAAAAAAGGCCGATTGACCCATTTTTCACTGAAAATAGTTTGTAATTGATTGACAAATGTTGTAATTTTGCCGATAGATAACCAATAACCGATAACCAATAACCGATGAGCAAAAAACCGTTCAAAATTTTTTCTGGCAGATATTCCAGATATCTTGCCGATGAGATAGCCAGGAAACTCGGTGTTGAAGTTGGTGAAATGCAGGTCAACGTGTTTGCCGACGGCGAGTTTCAAGTGTCTTACGAAGAATCGGTGCGAGGCGATGAGATTTACCTCGTCCAGTCGATGTTCCCGCCCACCGACAACCTCATGGAACTCCTGCTCATGATCGACGCCGCCAAGCGCGCTTCGGCAAAGTCGGTCACAGCGGTGATTCCCTACTTCGGATGGGCGCGACAGGACCGCAAAGACCGCCCCCGAGTGTCGATAGCCGCAAAACTCGTGGCGGGGATGCTCACCAGCGCCGGCGTTGACAGCATCATCACCATGGACCTCCATGCCGACCAGATTCAAGGCTTCTTCAACCTGCCGCTCAACCACCTCTATGCCTCCTCGGTGTTTGTGCCTTATATCGACAGCCTCAAGCTCAAAGACATCGTGTTTGCCTCGCCCGACGTGGGAGGAGCAAAGCGCGTGCTCGAGTACGCCAAGCACTACAAGGCGCCAATGGCACTGTGCCACAAGCAGCGCGCGCGGGCCAACGTGGTGGAGAAAATGACAATCATCGGCGACGTCAAGGACAAGAACGTCATCCTCGTCGACGACATGATCGACACCGCGGGTACCATCTGCACCGCAGCCGAGGTGATGATGAACAGCGGAGCCAAGTCCGTAAGAGCCATCGCATCGCACGGAGTAATGAGCGACCCGGCAACAGAGCGCATCAACAACAGCAAACTTGTAGAAGTAGTGATTTCAGACTCCATCAACTATGACCCCAGCCGCAGCGACAAGGTGAAGAGGGTATCGGTTGCCGGACTCATCGCCGAGACAATCCAGCGCATCAACGACCATGAGTCAATCAGCTCGCAGTATATCATTAATCACTAAGGGGGAGTTACTACTTTCCAAAAATCTTACGAAGCAATTTCTTCAGCCCTTTGGGTTGAAGATTTTGCTTTATAGGTTGCTCTTCAATTATCGGCTCGGGCTTGCGCAGCCACAGCTTGCCGAAGCAGTCGGGGCGGTGGAAATCGGGCTTCTCGCCATCTATTGCACTCCACGACACATAGTGAGGATGCGCGGTCTTGCTGCCGCACTTGTAGAAATTCCCTGTCACATAATCGGGCAGACTATCACCGTCGAGACCCACCAGCCGTAATGGTATCGAGACCACAATATCCCAGCAAAAAGTGCCTTCCTGCTCGTCAATCGGCTCACTGCCGCACGACGAGTAACGCTCTATTGATGCCAGCTCTCCGGGCGAAAGGCGCGTGGGATTATTTCTCTCCACACGATGACTGGCATTCAAGGCACCAATACAGTTGAATTCAAAATTCCAATATTCGTCTTGTTCTGGCACTTTCATAAAGAACTCCACACAGCTATCCTCGGCGACAGGACTCATGTCGCTAGTGTGAACAGCACGCAAATCCTTGCTTATCACAGAGAAAAAAACAAACAGCCGTGTCGTTGATACAGCCACTACAAAGGAGCAATAGGGTTTATAAGGAAACTCTTCCCGCCAGTTCACACAATCTATGACCTCATGTTCTATATTAGCGTCAAGATACTGCGACACCTGCCTGGGCGGCATCCTGTCCAGTTCTGGAAGACTCTTGACGAGCAATTCCTTGCGGTTCATTATCAAATCACATGAAAATAAGACAAAATACCGGTCACAAGACCATAAATGGCTAATGTCATGATAATGCCACCCATAATCTTGTTTATCCACCACATGCTGTTGACATTGAACTTCGAACGAAGTTTATCAACAATATAAGTTATTCCAAACCACCATAATAAGGCTCCTAGAACGATAAAGATGTAACCTAAAATGATGTGATAGAATTTATAATCAGCCGAGGGGAAAGTGAAACGCGCAAACAATGGGAATATCAAGAAAATAATCAAGGGATTAGACAAAGTAAAAACAAAACCAGTAATAGCGTCTTGGGTGAAGTTCACTTTCTTGCCGTCCTCATGTTTTATGCCCTTAACGGGACTGCGCAATATCATAAACAACGCAAAGACGATAAGAATCAAGCTACCACCTATTTGGAACAGCTCCTTATTCTGGTCAATGAAATCGGTGACGAACGCCAGACCGAGTCCGGCAAGAAGGCAATAAAACAAGTCGGATGCGGCAGCACCAATGCCGGTATAAAGCCCACTCTTGCGACCCTTTTCCATGGTGCGCTGTATCACCAGGATACCTATAGGCCCCATAGGTGCCGACAGGATAATACCAACCGACAAACAGCTTATTATTATAGAAAATATCGTGCCCATTTTTTAAATAAAATGCTCATGCTCGGCACTTTTTTCAAACAAATTTAACAAAACCTGACAAAAACAACAAGAAAAATATTTTTTGGATAAAATGCTCACGCTCGAAATAACATGAGCTGGGGCTCAGTTCTTTTCTCGCTCAATCGCATTTTTGTTGACTTTGTTACTCTTTGTTATCTTTGTTTGATTTTTGGCTCGCTTAATCGCATTTTTTTGAAAACAGCGACAAAGTTACTAATAATACTGGTATTTTGAGTGTTTTTGACAAAAAAAATCATTTTTTATTTCTTATTTTGAGTAAAATGCACTACTTTTGGGTGATTTTTTGAATAAATGAGAGCATACACAATAATATCACTCGTTATAGCGTCGGCACTGTTGCAAGCCCATGCTTTCACTTTCTACAATACACGACACAACAATTTTGAAAGCATCAACTCTAATTATGACGCGACACTAAACGACGACTTCTTGCAGCTTGACAACAGTACCGACAACAACATTATAGTTACCGACACCACCCTTATCGATGCCTTTAAGAGCTATAAGTACTACATCAAGTTTGCAAACTTGCATAACAAAGAAGGCAAGTCCTATAAAATCACCGACTCACATGGCAAGTCAAGGTCGATTACATCAACCGAGTGTGGGTTAGTTTTTAATCACACTTCTAAAGGATGCTGGCGTGTAGCGGTAAGCTGTTCCAACTCCAGCCTCTACAACGAGAGCGTGGACTCCCGCACCATGACCGTCAAGCTTATCAATGACTATGGCGGTTGCACTGTCGTCAAGCAGGTAACGCTCGACGGCAGCGTTGATCTTGACGAAGGGTACAATTACTTAGGAGTTAATATTGAAAATAACACCATCACTGTGAAAATTGGGAGAGACCAACTCAAAGAAGTTCTCTCCTACCCCCTCTCGACCAGCGATATAGAAACTGCTACAGGGCTACCGAGCGTTAAGGTGGGATACTTTGCGGGACCTGGCTCCAAGATATCGCTTGAGAGGGCTGTGCTGTCCTTCGACGACCAAGCACAACACCCTGCCGCGGCACTTGAGACTCAATGGACCCGTGAGGCACTTGACCGACACTTTGCAACCTCTAAGAACCCCTACGAAGGCTACTGGACTTATCTCGACCGGGACATGGAAGACCGGTGGCTGAAGCTCGGTGGGCGATACACTATTGCTCTGGTAGAGACACAGAATGGTTATGACGTGATATATGTCGATGGCGCACAAGTCAAGAAATCGATGTGGCACATTGGCATGAGAAAGGCAGAGCTGACACAGACCATCTTCACCGACAACTTCACCGGACAATGGTTTGATGCCACCATGCAGCCTATCACCGAAGACGTATATGTCACATTCGAGAGTGGAGTGATATTGAACTTTAAGTTTCCTGTTTATAAAAGCCAAATAAGGTTTTCAAAAGTTCTAAATGACTGATTTGAGATCGAAAAACAAGAAAAATCACAAAATAGATTTTTTTTACCATATTTTTGGCTTATTATTTCATATAATATTTTTATCTTTGCCCTTTGATTTTCTCAAAGATAACAATCATCAACAAATTATAGTTTTCTTCGGCAATGGACAAACAAGATATTCTTGATTCACGCTATCTGAGAATGGCTCAGATATGGGCCGAGAACTCCTACTGCAAGCGGCGTCAGGTGGGAGCGCTCATCGTGAAGGACAAAATGATAATCTCCGACGGCTACAATGGCACGCCGGTGGGATTTGAGAATGTGTGCGAGGACGACAATGACCACACAAAGCCATACGTGCTCCACGCCGAAGCCAACGCCATCACAAAGGTGGCGCAGAGCAACAACAGCAGCAATGGAGCAACGCTCTACGTCACCTCGTCGCCTTGCATCGAGTGTGCTAAGCTCATCATTCAGGCAGGCATCAAGCGAGTGGTGTTCAATGAGATATATCGTCTCACCGACGGCATCGAGCTGATGAAAAGAGCTGGCATCGATTGCATGCAAATCGATGTGTAACAAATATCCTATCTCATCATATTGCGCTCTCAACTTTTTGACAAATAATGAATAAGAAACGTGATTATAGTGCCTGGATGCCACTGGCAATCGCCATGTCGGTGATAGTGGGAATTTTTGTGGGGTTCTTTATGCCCAACCCCTTCAAAGGCATCAATCCTAACAAAGACCGCAAACTCAACGAAGTCCTCAATATTATTGACGAGCAGTATGTAGATGAGGACATCAATTCCGACGAGCTTGTGGAGAATGCCATCCCGGCTTTACTTTCCAAACTCGACCCTCACAGTTCTTATCTCTCGGCCAAAGACCTCATAGCAGCACAAGAAGAGCTTGACGGTAAATTCTCAGGAATTGGAGTGCAGTTCCAGCTGTCGAACGATACCATCGTTGTCATCGAAGTAATTCCCGGAGGCCCCTCTGACCGTGCAGGACTTATCGCCGGAGACCGCATCGTCACAATTGATGGAGAGCCATCCACCGGCAGTATAATAGATGCTAACAAAGTAAAGGACAAGCTCCGCGGTGCAAAGGGCTCGAAAGTGAAAGTAGGCATTGTGCGCGAAGGAGCCCAAGAGCCTCTCTCGTTCACCATCACACGAGGCGACATACCCATCAATTCGGTAGATGCGTTCTATATGTATGACAAAACCACAGGTTATATTAAGGTTACTCAATTTGGCAGAAACACTTACGAAGAATTTATCAAAGCCCTAAACTCCCTGAAAAATCAAGGAGCCAAGAGGTTTATGGTTGACCTCAGGGAGAATGGCGGCGGCTACCTTGAAGTGGCAATATTGATGGCCAACGAGTTCTTGCCCAAGAACCGTCTCATCGTGAGCACAAAAGGACGTTACCGCCGCGACGACGCTGCCGCCTATAGCGACGGAAGCGGCCACTTTCAGGAAGAAGAACTTGTCATTCTCATCGACGAGTTCTCGGCAAGCGCCAGCGAGATCCTTGCCGGTGCAATTCAAGATAACGACCGAGGAATTGTTCTAGGACGGCGTTCCTTCGGCAAGGGTCTTGTGCAGAGACAAATCGAACTCTCGGACAAGAGTGCCCTGCGACTCACCATAGCAAGATACTATACCCCCTCGGGAAGATGTATTCAAAAGCCATACGAGAATGGCGAAGGAGCTTACCAAAAAGACATTCTCGACCGTTACAGCAATGGCGAACTTTATAGCAAAGACAGCATTAAGATCGACAAGTCAAAGATTTTCAATACCACCACAGGCCGAAAAGTGTATGGTGGCGGTGGCATAATACCCGACATCTTTGTGCCAGCCGACACAATGGGAGTGTCGCAATACTATCGTGAAGTAGTCAACAAAGGTCTCATTCAGGAATATGCCCTGGGATACGTCACTACTCACCGAGCATCGCTGAAGAAGATGAAGGATTACAAAGAACTCCTAAGGGTTCTGCCTGCTAGCGACCAAATCATCAACGACTTCGTGAGATTTGCAGCCAACAAGGGTGTTCCCGCTCGATGGCAAGAGATACATCAATCGCAAGACATCATCACCACTCTCGTTAAAGCTTTCATAGCCCGCGACATCTTAGGACAGAGTGCTTTCTATCCCATATTAAATCGCATCGACACCACCATCGACGCCGCAATCAAAGCCCTCAACAAGCATCAGGCCGCTTTCCCGATTAAAAACATCTGATAATTTAATTGAAAAAACATTCTCTCGACTGTTCGATTGCTAGATTACTCGACCCATATAAGTATAATCTCAATGACCAAGAAAGAATTAAGGAAAACCGTCAAAGCCCAAGTTGTCCAACTCACCCTTGAGGAAAAGAACGACGAGGCTCGCTGTGTATTCAGCGATATCGAGAAAAGCGAAATCTTCAAGAGCAGCAAGCACATCATGCTTTTTGCATCGCTGCCCGACGAAATTCCAACTCACGCTACCATAGAACGATGGTCAAAGCACAAGAACATCTATCTGCCACGCGTCAATGGCGATGACCTCGACATCATCAAGTATGAGCCGGGCATGCTGCACAAAGGCAGCTACGACATCATGGAGCCCGAAGGCAATGACACCGTGAAACCTCAGGTGCTTGACTTGATTATCGTTCCAGGAGTGGCATTCGACCGCAGTGGCAACCGCTTGGGACGTGGCAAGGGATTCTACGACCGTTTCCTTGCTCAGACTCATGCTGTGACAATCGCCGTGTGCTTCGATTGTCAGCTCGTTGACCACATCCCCACAGAGCGCCATGACTTGCCAGCACAATTTATTGTGACCAAATCATTTAAATCATTACCCTAAACTCTAAACACAAAACCATGACTTTAATAAATCAAGATACTAGACTTTGCGACGTCATCTTGCAAGAGCCATCAACCATCACTGTCCTCGATAGGTTCGGCATCTCGCTTGGGGTGGGCGACTCACGCATCGGTGACACATGCCACGAGCATGATATAGATGTGCAATTCTTCACCACTATTCTCAACACCTACATCAACGAAAACTATTTCCCGCAGACCGCTCTGCTCGCTTTCAGCGCGTCAAAAATCATCGACTATCTTGCCAAGACCAACGAGTATTACGAGCGGAACGTGATACCCAACATTGAACGGCATTTCGCCTTCCTCATTAGCAAGACTCCTGCGCAGAACAGCAACTTGGTGCTGATGCGCCAGTTCTTTGACGAGGTGAAGACCGAGTTGCTGCAACGCTTTGAGGACGACCGCAACAAGTGGTTCCCCACCATCGCGATGAACGAAATGAAATCAATAGGCAAGATGCCAAGTCCTGTAAAGGATATCGAGGACTCCAACGACCCAATAGAGGAGAAAATCGACGACCTCATCAACATGCTCATCGTGCATCTCAAGGGCGACTACGACCACAACTTGGGGTATGCCGTCATCACAGCCATCTTCTCGCTCAAGAAGGATATCAAGCAGAACAACCGCATCCGCAACCGCATCCTCTTGCCCATCTCACAAGCCCTCGACAACAAGCAATGAGCAACTTAAAAGTCATCATATTAACACACAACACGCTCTCTGCCATTGGACTGAGGAGCATATTTGAGGTGGCATTCGGAATCAGTACTTACATTGCTAACGAGAAATATATTAAGTCCTTCGCAAGCCACAAAGAGCCACACCTGTTCTTTGTTGATGCCACTACCCTCGTCGCCAACCTCGGCTTTTTTCTCCCTCGCAAGGCAAAAACTGTGGTGCTCAGCCACGACCATAATTCCAACGACGATTTCATGACTCTGTGCGTCAGCGACAACGAGAGTGACATCATTAACGCAATCAGCGCGCTGCTCGCAGGCGACCACGAAGATGAGAAGCGCACCGCAAGCACACTCTCGCAACGCGAGATTGACGTGCTCAAACTCATAGCCGCAGGAAAAATCAACAAAGAAATAGCTCAAGAACTCAACATCAGCATCAACACAGTGCTATCCCACCGCAAAAACATAACAGCCAAACTCGGCATTAAAAGCATCTCAGGACTTACCTTCTACGCCATGATGAATGGTATAGTATAACAAATCATAATCTATGCGTGAGACATTTTGAAGGTGGGTTCACATTTTTGTTGTTTTGGGAATACAATTAAGAACAAGATATGTTTGCATTATATACTACTGTTTATTACTGACAATTTTTCTGCGTTAGATTTGATGACCAGTGTCAATTGTCCTTAATGTTAAAAAAAAAAGAATAATTGTTTCATGATTAAACAAATATTTGATTGTTGTTGTTAAAGTGTTCTCATTGATCAGTTCCCTAAGAGGAGGTTATAGATGACAGTGATGTCGGTGGTAGTGATGTAGCCATCTCCATCCACGTCGCTTGTGGCGATGTATGTTTCGTCACCGTTAAGCAGATAGTTGTAAAGACAAGTGACATCGGTGGTGGTGATGGTACGGTCGCCGTTAACATCTACCACGCGAAGATTGAGATTTACTGGCTCTGACTTGTCATTGGTAGTGGTCACGGTTATAGTTGCAGTGCCATTCTGCACGCCAACTATCATTATCGCTTTTTCTCCTACAAGTGTTGGAGACTTGCTGCTAACTTGCTCTGCCATTTTTTCAACATAGTAGAGTGGCATATCTTCTTCGAGTGTTTCAAGAACATTTGCGTTGCTTCGGTTCACGATACGTGCTATAGCCACATTCTGGTCACTAGAAGTAACAACTAATTCAACAGGAACGTCAGGATAGCAGGATGGATAAACCTTTAAGATTTGATTTGAACCTATAATGGCATATTCAACATTGAGAGAGATAGTTACATTGCCACTCACTGTGACATGGCATGTCGCGGTTTTGTCAAGCAATGATACTATAATATCGCATTCGCCCTCGCCTACAGCCGTCACCAAACCATTTTCCACAATTGCGATACTCTCATCGCTCGATGTCCATGTAGGTGTGAGACCAGTGTTATCGGGGATGATTGTTACTGTGAGAAATCTTTCTTCTGTCAAATTCATTTCTAAATTCTCATTACTCAACGACAATTGTAAATCGGGATAGGAGACAAAAACATGGCATTTAGCGTAAGCCAATCCATTAGTTGATGCAATTGTGGCAAAAACATCGCATTCACCTTCAGAAATAGCCGTAACCTTACCATTGTCATCAACTGTGGCAACATCTGTGTCGCTTGAGCTCCAAATCACATCGCACTCTTCAGGCAAAACAGTGGCAGTTAATGTTGCTGTCTCCCATTGGACAATGTTCGCAACCGCCTTATCTAATGTCACATAGCTGAGATCATTGCTCATGTTAACGAAATTCTGCCAATAGTTAGCAGTAAAATAGGCTGCAGTGGAAACTGGTGGCACATGCAGTTGTCCATCATAATTTACAAATGTTCCTGATGTGCATGCCGGGGGATTTACTGCATAGCAGTTTACCTCATTAGGATTAAAACCAAAGTCACCAAGTGAGGAAATCTCACAAGCAATATTTACAGTAGTGAATTGGTTAATTATATTACGTAATCCAGAGTAATTATAATTGTCCAAATTCCATGCTCCTTGACCAGTAAGAGTGATAGCGGTTAGGAGATTGCAATTATTGAAGGAGGAACTGGCAATTGATTTTATCGAGTTAGGGATAGTAACTGAAGTCAAGCCATTGCAATAGGAGAAAGCAGAGCCTCCGATTGAAGTGACTGAAGTTGGAATAAGCACTGAGGTTATGTTACTGCAACGGTAGAATGTAGAGTTGTCTATACATGTTACAGGATAGCTTATACCGTTATAGGTGACAATTTCAGGAATAACAATTTCGCCACTAATATCTTGGTATGTGGGAGTTGGTGGATTTGTATAAATTTTCGCAGACTCGTGGGTCACACTAACGGTGGATCTATCATCATTAATCTTATAGCACAGTCCATCAACCTTAAAGTCATAAGGTAATAGTTTATCAATATGATTAGGACAGAACTGGAGCTGCTCAACCGAGCCGTTTGAGCTCTTGTAGTAAGCGAGGAAACCCTTTACGTTGTAGGTGGCATCATAGTCGAAGTCATCGCCAATAGTGATTTCGTTGAAGCTCAAGCGCATAACGATGTCGCCAGTCTCGTCGGCGAGAGTGAAGTTGCGGCCGTTGCTGCCCTCAATGCTGTCGATTGAGCAATTTTCGATGTGAAGATAGTGGTGAATCATGCTCTGGTCAATCTCCTCGATGGGGAGAACCTCAGGCTCTACTGGAGTGCCAGGAGTTGCGTCACCAAAGCTGGAAGCAATAGGGATAATCTCAGTCATGCCATTGTGGGTCACCCAGTTACCTGTGATGCCTATGAGCTGGTCGCCGTTGTTATAGATGTTGCTTAATGTTCCATAAACTTGCATATAAGCAGTCTCGTCCTTGATGTAGAGTTGTTTGCCGCTATGGTAGATAGCGGTAACGGCTCCTGTTATGGTTGCGTTTTTACCACTTTCGAGAGCGAGAAGCTCAGCAATGCTGCTAACGATAATTGGGTTGGTGTCCACAAACTCGATGGGGTACATCTGGATGTTGCCGTTGTAGCTGGTAACGATACCATATATGTCGTATGTGGCATCAAGGTCGGGAAGAGTGAGGTTGAACTGGTTGTAAGCGACAACAGAGTCGGTGCTGTTGTCAACACGGATGCCCAGATAACGTCCATTGTTGTAAGTAATGGATGCGTTCCTGATAACAACATACTGCCACATTGCGCAGTTGCCGAAGTTGGCTACGGTAACCTCGTCGGCCTCTACATTCTCGGTCTCGTCAGTATCCAAAAAACCGAAGAGAGGAGACTTCATCTCAACACCGTTGTTGTAAATAGTCTTAACACCACCAAAGCCAGCGGGGATAACATCGCCCTGTTTGTATTTGCCGCTAATCTCACTGCCAAAGATGCAGAGGAAACCAGTCTCATCCTTAACAAAGGTCCACTTACCATTTGCGTATGTTACAACAACGGGATTGCTAAAGGCTGCTATTGTGTTGTCCTCTAGGGCTGAAAAAGCAGCGATGTTGGCAACAGTCGGTGCCGATTCGATTGTGTAAGTAGCGGTTGCTACGGCACTGCTGTTGCCATTGAGTGTGGCGATAGCCTTAACGGTAGTAGTCTCCGATACAGTGAATGGATTGCTGTAAATGGAACTAGAGGTAGATGGGTTAGTGCCATTGAGGGTGTAATAAATGGTAGCACCTTCCTGACCATAGATGGTAACGTCGGTTGGACCATAAAAGGTCCCTTCGTCAGGAGAGAAGTAAGGCGTGGCAACGATTCCGTCATCAAGGGTAACAACCATCTTCGACACGCGCACCTGTGCTGCCATTGTGAAGGTGATTTCAGTGGCACTTCCTGTCCATGTGCCTGCAGTGTTGGTGCCTACATCGGGAGTGAAGTTTGATGCGTCATAGCCCGAGACAGCTGTGAAGACAATCTTGGTGATTGCGCTTGCTGCCGAAATAGTCACAGTTGAGTTCTTGTAGAAACGGATGTGGTTGGCAGTCAAACCCTGAGATGTCGGTGTGCTAGAGCCACCTTTGGCATAATAGATGGTGATGCCTTGCGATGTAGTCTGCTGGTCGTCGCCAACTGCAGTCCAAGAGAGGTCAACATTGTTCATGTTGATAGTAATCTCACTTGCCCATGCTCCAATGGAGAGCAGAGCCAACATTACGAGAGATAAAAATTTCTTCATACGTTGTTTGGAATTAATATTTCCCTATGGCGGAATTAATTTATTAATAAGTTGTTGAAAAAGATGTATATAACGTTGATTTCAGCAATTTAGCATTGGGTTTCAAAACAACCAAAAACATCACTATACACAACTTATTTGCAAATTTCGTCAAATTTCTTGAGGTATGCAAGTGTTTCTCTCAAGATTTAGAAAATGACAAGGGAAATATCACATGTCCAGGAGTCATGCCAAAAAACGTAATGAGAGAGTTAGTGCCAAAAGTATGGTTATACAAACATAATAAATAATTCTGATAAGCTTATCGCGTTTTTCGCTTTGCTCTTCGGTTATCAAATGCCGTTTATACTCTTTTGGGTCGGGACCATATTCGTTGTCGAAAGGCACTCCATCCTCAACAAATATGTCTTTACCATAATAATAGGTTAAGCAAAATAAAAACGAGAACTGTGCATATCCGTTCTCACTAAAATCATGGCATCGTTTTGAACCTTGAGCAGTCCAAAACCATAGAACCAGTATTTGTACCATGATTATTGGTATTAATAGTAATGCGTTATCTGCAAAAGCGAGAAGTGCCAAGACAATGGAAAGAAATAGTAATGCGATGGCTGTTGAAATCCAATATTCGGTGCGGGTGATGCGACCTTTATAGGAGAAAGGATGAGCGAACATGCGATGGCGTTTCTTGTCTAACTCTTCCTTTGGGAACAGAGGTTGCAATTCTTCAACCAGATATGCTTTTTTCCATTGGTCCATTCCCTCGCATAGTACTTGTGAGTTTACAGTAAGTCCGTTAGCCAAGAGTTCTGAGACAAGGAAAGGACCTTTTGTCTCGTCGGTCTCTTCATCATATATCTGATATAAGTTGACTACTTTTGGTTGATGAGGCAGCTGAGACACTTTAGTCGTTTTCTGCTGAGTAACTGGAGCAGGCATTGGTTGCTGCTGGACTGCCTGAGTTGTTTTCTGCTGAGTAACTGGAGCAGGCATTGGTTGCTGCTGGACTGCCTGAGTCGTTTTCTGCTGAGCCACTGGATTAGGCATAGGATACTGCTGAACTGCCGGTGCCTGTTGCTGTGGATGAGGTGGCGGTTGCGGGAAGTTCTGTTGCTGTGGATGAGGTGGCAGTTGCGGAATCCTTTGTTGATGCAGTGGCGCCTGTTGGATGTTTTGTGAGAGTCCCATTCTGGCTGCTACTTCGGGAAAAGAGCTTGCATTCTTCCATTCTCCCGTTTCGTGAGTGAAGAGTAGAGTGTCGGGTGTGATTCGCATAGCCATCAGCTCGTTTAGTGATAACGGTCCAAGGACTTGCGTGCCATTTGCTGTGTAGAATTTTTTTTCCATAAGTGTTTTAAATTACTGAGTCCACTTTAAAAAGTGGCATTTTTTGAAGATATTGTTATTCGGATGGCTTT
>CALDIG010000227.1 GCA_937904375.1 uncultured Prevotellaceae bacterium | reverse complement strand
AGGTCATCAGCGGGGCCTTCGATACGCTGAGCCATTGTATGGAGACCTATTTCGGGCGACCCGATGAGGTGACACTCAGCGACGAGATTAATGAAGTGGTGCAGCGCAACACCATCCGCAACCTGCGCCGTATAGCACAAAATCCTGATGATGACTTTGCCCGCTCCGAGCTGATGTGGGCATCGGCAATGGGTGAAAACGGCATTCTGAAGCTTGGCAAGGTGACCGATTTCCAGTGCCACATGATAGAACATCAACTAGGAGCCTACACCGACTGCAATCACGGCCAGGGGCTTGCCGTATTGCATCCCGTCGTCTACCGCCACATCTACAAGAGCGCTGAACCGAAATTCCGTCGCTGGGCGCATGAAGTCTGGCTCGTTCAGGATGCCGACGAAGGTATTGACTGCCTTGCCGACCTCATTCTTGAAATTGGTCTTCCTACAACCTTCACCCAAATGGGCATCACCCTTGATGAGGCCACCATCCGAGCCATTGCCGACTCGACCATCATCACCCCCGGCTGCTGCAAGCAACTCACCGCAAGTGAGATTGCCGACATTCTTATTGAGTGTAAATAGTGACGATAATAATAACATGACCTATACCTACGATGAAACAATCAATATTACTTATGACATTAATGTTGATGACGGCATGTTCGCCCGAAGAGGTGGAAGCTCAGAATCCCGGAGAGGCAACCGCAGACTTTGAGATTCAGTACACTACTGCCGTGCCCTCCGAGTTCTTCCAGCCCGCTATGCGGCAGGGCTCTATTGAGTTGCTGGAATATGCCTCAAAGGACTACACCCAACCGAGCCGGCCTGCTACTCACAAGCCCGCATACGTCTATGTGCCCTACGGATACGACCCGTCGCTGAAGTATGATGTCATCTACTTGTTGCACGGCTGGACCGGTGTGGCACAAGAATATTTCTTGGGGCGTAGCGGTAACACCCGCACATCCCTTGTGCATATCTTCGACAACCTGATTGAGAGAGGGCTGTGTCGCCCCTTTATTGCAGTATCTCCCACCTGGGACAAAGACAATCAGTCTAAAGGCTGGGGCGAGAGTACGCAAGAGGCTGCCGTGTTCTCACAAGAATACGTTAACGACCTTATCCCCGCTGTTGAGACGCATTATTCCACCTATCTCACCGACCCGTCGCCCGAAGGCATCATTGCCTCACGGGCACATCGTGCCATCGGCGGTTTCTCACTGGGCAGCATCACCACGTGGTATGTTTTCGAGCAAGCCTTTGCCTATAGCCGCATGTACTTGCCTATGAGTGGCGATGAATGCAACACCCAAGCAAATTGCACTGCTGAAGAAGCTGCACCCCGTTTACTGCAATGTGGATTTGCAGCCCCTCGACATCAAGCACGCATCGAAGTTGATTAGTACACTTATCGACATGAAGCGCAATCCGTGGAACACCAAGCAACAAATGCACTTGTCGGACGTGTTCTATGATTTGGAGGAGGAAGTTTTTGGCGATTACGTCACCCCCGACACTTATTGGTGGAGAGGTTAACACCACCCGCCACACCGAGAGCGAGCCACCGGCAAAGGTGGCTTTGCTCGTTATGACGGAATGGGAGCGGCCGACTCCGAGGAAGCAGGGACACCCCAAAAAACTCCGCTTCGCTCCGTGAGTAGTGAAGAGAGAGTAACGAGTAGTGAAAAATTTCTGCCGTGAGGTCTTTTCAGACACCCACGGCGACTTGACCCACCCACCGCCCTTTGGCAAATGTGTGAGACGCACTCTGGTTGGCAGTTAATTCCACTATTCGGCTGTGAAGTTCATGAACCCTGCCGAGAAGATGAAGTCATCCTTGTGGAATGACTGCTCCATAGCGTAGATGTTGTCGCGGAACCACTCATAGTCGACTTTCCATTGCACATTATCGGGTTCTTTGAGGTGGCGTTGCTCCATATAATGCAGCAGAGTAGGGATTGCCAACTCATAGAGTAGCAATTTATCGTCGATTGAGGCGGTGGAGAGACCGGCACGATTGAGCCGTACTGTTTGAAATCCGGCATTTTTAAGATAACTGAATATCTTTCTCCCACAATGACGGTCGCCCATGCGTGTGTCGCGAGCGATGAGGTCAAAGAGCCGAGCAAAGCGCCCTCCGGCATCAGGCCAGGCATATTGCAGTCCGTCGTCGATGTCGCGCACGATGAGCGTTCCGCCAGGACCAAGCAGGGGCTTGAGGTGCGCCAACACCGATATTGGATCAGTCAAGTGCATGATGACCATCGAGCAGTTGATCACGTCAAAACATTTGATTCCACATTCTTCCATTATAGTCTTCATGGTTGAGAGGAAACCTTCTCGCTCCACATCGGCTGTACGGAATATCCCATCCTGCACATTCCGCCGGGCAAGCTCTATTTGCTGTGGCATCTTGTCTATTCCCACATAGAAGTGCGACGGAATGTCGGCGAGGATATGACTCATCATTGTGCCTGTCCCACAGCCCACGTCAAGAATAATCGGTTGACAATACTTTCCAAGTATGTTCAAATATATGTCGCGGTCGAAATGACCAAGGGCACGATTCTGAATGTCGAGCCGTCGGTTTTCCTGCTGGCCTGTGAGAGAGGTATATTTGCTGGGTATTGTAGATTGTTCCATCGAATAGTTTGTTTTTTAGACTGCAAATGTACATTTCTGTCATAATTTTGGTGCAAAAGTACAAAAAATAGACTTCATCAATGCAGCTTTGCTGCAAAAAATTACCCCTTACCCTTTACCCCTTCCCCATGAGAAATATTCATATTTCGACTTTACGCAGCATGCTGCGCGCCGGCGACCCCGTCGACCTCAAGCTCTGGACAAAATCGGGAGAAACCTGCGATTAAGCGAGCGCGATGCAAGCTTGCTTGAACATTGCCGAGCGAGAGCAGGTTATCCAAATCCAGGAGTGGAGAAATTGCATACCGCTCCGCTACAATTTCTACAAAGGCACCCAGCAGTTTAAGCTGCTCAACTCCGGGCAAATTCGCCAAGCACGAATTTGCTGCATCTTCTCTGTCAATAATCTTGAAATTTATTTATAAAGGAATTGCTGCCAGTTGCAACTTTTTATACCTCTTGTTGCGTCTAATGACAAAACAAGAAGTATAACAAAAAAAATTCAAGACATGAAGAAAGTATCTATTATTGCAGTTTGCATTGCTTTGTTCCTCACTGTTTGTTACGCAACAAGTGGGCATTTTCACTTGCCCGGACATGGCAATGTGGAGAAACAGAACCTCCAAGAAGTTGTTGTAAACCATGTGACTTCAACGCTCACCAATGGTGAGTCGGTTGAGTTTGTTAGCAATTACGGCAACGACTATTACAAAGAGAATGGTGATGTCCGGTTCTCAACTAATGTAGTCTATAACGTCTTGGCCCGGGACGGTTCAAAAGAAAAACGTACGGCCCATGTGATATGCAACGAGGATAGGGACAAAATATACGAATGGAAAGACATCTAAGTCTTGTCTTTTAGACAACGGAACTAACTCCATAATTTTGCGGTGAGAAAATCGCAAAAAAAAGTTGTATCTTTGTGGCGTAGATAATTTTCAAAATAATGAAACACCTAATAGCATTACTTTTATTATTCATAACTTGTCAAAGTCTTTCAGGTAACCCGAAAGATAGCGTAAAACTCAATATCACAGACTTTGATTTCCTTACTTCAACAACCGAGGACAATTATGTGGTTTATCCACAGATTGTTAATAATGGTTTCAATAAGGAGTATAAATGTATGAAGTCTGCGATTCGCAACAAACTTAAAAAACGCCAAATGGGTATAGAGCAAGCGGCTTGCGAATATGCGTTTTGGTTTTTTGACAAGTTTGATGCCCACTTCCATGTTGACATTCCCATGTTTTGGGACGTCTATTTTCCAAAGACCCACATTCGCTATCATGAGTTGTTCACGTATGAACCCAAAGCCATTTCTTGTATGGTTGACACAAATACTTGGTTAATCCGTGTACCCTCGTGCGAAGGTAAAGACCCTACGTTTGAGTGGGTAGCCAAAGCCGTAGAACAATATCTCAACTCCGGCTGTGACAATCTGATAATTGACGTGAGAGGCAACACTGGGGGAAGCGACGAAATATGGATGCCCGTAGTGCCATTATTGGTTGACAAGGAAAATGTGAGTCCAGATACGATTTGGTTCAGAAACACAAAGACAAATCTTGATTTTTTCAAACGCCAACAAACGAACCATCCCGACAACGAGTGGCTTACATCGTTCATCACCAAATGTGAAACAACGAGCGATGAGTTTGTGCCAACAAATGATGATGATGAGGATGATGATAAGGAGATGCCACACTTTGAACTTCCGCATCGAGCCGCTATTATTGTTGACAAATCAACCGGAAGTTCGGCAGAAACTTTGGTGACAGTTGTAAAGCGTTATTGCAATCCAGAACGAACAAAGATATATGGTAAAGAGAACACTTGGGGGGCGAATGAAACAGGTAACCAATTCGGTGCAATGCTTCCAAATAGTAAAATATGGTTCTATTATCCGACCTGCGGAAATCTTTCTTATTTTCAAGGGAAAAATTTAGGAACAGCCGGTATCGCCCCCGACATACGTATAGCGTTGCCATATCCAACAAAACTAACCGACAATATTGATGAATGGGTTATCTGGATTGCAAGTGAAATGAACAATCCCTCGTGATATATTCTCTGTCTTTTACAGACCAAGCACAACTCCATAATTTTGCGGTGAGAAAATCGCAGAATTATGGAGTTAAATTTTTCATCAGTAGAAACAATCCCCGGCTTGAACGCTTCGGCGGCGTTTCAAGTGGACTCGGGCAAGGTATTCAAGGAAGATGTCGATATGGTGCCAACCATCATCGACAAGTCGCTGTCCTATATGCCGTGGGGCGGCGACAACATGATGCCCTATAATATCCTCAAACTGATTGAGGACGATGAGACGCTTTCCACTTGCCAGCAGTTCAACGCCGAAGTGTGCTACGGCAGCGGCTTGAAGTACGACACCGAGGCGTGCACCGCTATGGTCAAGCAGCAGGTCGAGGACTTCCTGCTCGACAATGCGCTGCCCTCATATTTCCTCGGAGTGTGCCAGGACTTCAAGCACTTCGCCTTCTGTGTCTCGGTGATCATACTGAACACTGAGGGCACGAGGATTGTCCGCTTGCTGCGCAAGGAGGCTTGCTACTGCCGACTTTCGCCTGCGGACAAAGACGGCGCAATCCGCTCAATCCTCTACGCCAACTGGCGCCAGTCCGTAGCACGACCTGAGGACATCGAGGTAATAGACTTGCTCGACATCAACACGCCGTGGCGCGACCTCGCCATTCGCCTCGGACGCATCCCCGGCGATGACGGTAAGCGCAGAGTGCGCACCAAATCTCGCAAGTTCGCCGTGCTGACACGTGTTCCCACACCCGACAGCACTTATTACCCCATTCCTTACTACGGCTCGCTGTTCCGAGGCAAGTGGTACAACATCAAGCAGCTCATCGGTATGGCGAAAGAGGCGAAACTGAAGAACAACGCTCCCATTAAGTACCAAATCGAAATCTCCAACAAATATTGGGATTCGATTTTCAAGGCCGAGGGCATCACCGACCGCCACCAGCAACAGAAACGCATCGTCCGGGAGAAACAGCAAATCCTCGACTTCCTCACCGGCGTTGAGAACGCTGGCAAGGTGTGGTTCTCGACATTCTATGTCGCTCCCACAGGCGAGGTGCAGCACGAGGTCGTCATCAACAAGATTGACTCCGACACCAAAGAGGGCGGCGACTGGTCAACCGACATTCAGGAGGCCGTGAATATGGTCTGCTTCACCATGCGCGTACACTCGAACCTCGTGGGTTCGGTGCCCGGCAAGACGCAGACCAACAACAGCGGCAGCGACAAACGCGAACTCTACACCATCGCCCAAGCCCTGCAAAAGCCGTATCACGATTTGTTGTTCACCATACATCAAATGATTATCCGTTTCAACGGCTGGCAAGGCTGCAAGGTCGATGTGCCGTTCATTCAACTCACCCTGCTCTCCGAACATCAGGACGCAAAAAGTGTAACCATCAACCCCCAATCAAATAACAACAGCAATGATTGACGAAGTAATTGAAATGTACCGCGACGGGTACAACATTGAGGAAATCGCAGACCGCCTCAACGTGGACGAGGCTTATGTGTTCACGGTTCTTGACGAAAACGACGAACTATGACACGACTAATCACATCAGACGGGCAACTGCGCCGATTTATCCCGAATATGTTTGCCACGGCGAGAGGCGAAACGCCTTTCTTCGACCGCTTGCTGCCGTGGCTGGAGACCGCCGAGCGGTGGGTGGTCGGGCAGTTTGTCGGCGACGACTTCCTGCCGACGCTGCTTGCGCTCGACGAGGACGAGCCGCCGCGCATCACCGCGACCCTCGTTGTGGTCAACGAGGCGTTTATGCGTGCCGTGCCGAGCCTCGACCTTGTGCTCACGCCCAACGGCTTCGGCATCGTCAGCAATCAGAACGTCGCACCTGCCAGCCGCGACCGTGTGGCACGGCTGATGGCATCGCTCGAAACGAGCCGTGACGACACCATCGAGCAGCTCATCGGCTATCTGTTCCGCAGTGAGGAGTGGTGGCAGACCACCACCCGGCAATGGTTCACCGCGACGCTGTTCCCGAACATCGACTTGGCGAACCTCTGCGGCTTCACCGACCACCGATGGGCGAACTACCTGGGCTTGCGCTCAAAGGTCATAGACCTTGAACAGCGCATCGCCGAGGAGTTCATCTCCCCGGAACAACTCGCCGTGTTCCGTGAGGAAGTGCTCTCGATGGCGTGGGACTTCTCCATCTCCGCATCGTGCCACTCACAGATTATAGAGCGGCTGCGCTCAATAATCGTCATCGCCTTGCAGGACAAACCGCTCAACATCCAGTCGCTGCGCGACATCGTGGACTTCATGCGAAAGCACGATGCGCAGTTCCCGGAGTTCCGGCGCTCCGCGACCTACAAACTCTTTGAACCGCCGATATTTGAGAATAAGAAAAAAGCCTCCGGCTATTTTTTCTGATTCTCAAAGTTTAGAGTTGAGCGGTTAGAGGTTAGAAACTTTCGGCGGCTCAAATCCATACACTATACACTATATACAATACACATGAACGAAGTGAATAATATAAATATTGACCTCAAACTTCCCACAAAGTGGGAAGATTTGGATAATCCGCTCACGCTCGGCAAAAAGAAAACGAGATTTTCTTTCTGCTCTCGCTCAACCGCGGATTTGACCGAGCAGCCGCAACTCCGTTACTTGTTCGGTCTGTTGGCGCAAGGTTTTCCAGCACAGCAGGTCAAGACTTATTGTTTGTTCAGATGGTCGGGTATGCAGGTGATGCACCGCTACGGCAAAGGCTGGTACTGCAAATTCGCTAAAGACGAATTTGTGATTATGACAAGCCAAATCAACGCCGCAATTGCCTCGCTCGACTGGCTCGACACGCTGCCGACCATGCCCGTCAGGCTCTGTAGAATTGGCTCGCACCGGGCAATCGACGCGCAGTTTCAAGGTGTGCCGTTTGAGACGTTCATCGTGTGCGACAACCTCTATCAAGGTTATCTCGCCACCAAGCAGGACAACCTGCTCGATGAACTGGCGGCACATCTGTATCAGACAAAGCGCATCACGCTCACCGAAGCCGAGCGCGTCAGCGTGTTCTATTGGTTTGCCTCGCTCAAAACCTTTTTCGCGAAGGTGTTCAAACATTTCTTCAAGCCCATTGACAACGCAAGCGGTGACAATGGCAATATGTTTGAACAGCAACAAAGCCAATACGAACTGCTGCAAAACGCCGTCAACGCCCAAATCCGGGCATTGACCAAAGGCGACATCACCAAAGAGGCGGAAGTGCTCGCCCTCGACACATGGCGGGCACTGACCGAACTTGATGCGCAAGCGAGAGAGTACGCCGAAATTGCAAAGCAATTTCCTCGTACTGTGTAGGGTGTAGTGAGTGAGGTGTAGTGAGCCTCGCTATATTATGCTTGTTTCGCTTTTGCAGCACGCAAGCCGCTCAATAACTTCGATGTGGTGAAGATTAAAGGTTTCACCTGATTAAATTCTTCATTGGTGATGTAGCCTAAATCTACAGCTACTTGAAGTTGGCAATAAACTTCCATTAAAGACCCATAAGCGATTTCAAGAAAATGAACCGTTTCTTTCACTGCCATTCGCCCGATGCCTTCAGCGATATTTGAGGGCACGGAAATCACCGCACGGCGCAATTGGTCGCAAAGTGCATAGCGTTCCTCGCTTGGGAACTTCTTTAGAAGTTGATAGACTGCGACAACAACTTTGCGAGAGTATTGCCATGCGTCAAGACGCTCAAAATGATAGATTTCTTCCATAATTGTTTAACTTTTGGGTGCAAAAGTAGTAAAAATCTCTACACACTACACTCTACACCCTACACTATTTTTCCGAATGAAAAATTCTAACGAATATCCCA
>CALDIG010000226.1 GCA_937904375.1 uncultured Prevotellaceae bacterium | reverse complement strand
ATATGTACACACGTTGTCTAAAGAGGAAGAAGCCGTTGTGACAAAGGGGCTGAATCTTTTCTGCAAATATTTCCGCCACCTTTGGGACTAACTATTTATGAACTACAGAAGGCCACACAAGATTTATTTCAAGCAGATTTTGGAGCACTTTGCTCCAATAAAAAACAAGATGCAAGTTGTTGGTGTTCAACAACTTGCATCTTGTCTGGTGGAGCTGGAGGGGTTTGAACCCTCGTCCAAACGTGGAACTAATAAGCTTTCTACATGCTTAGTCGGTGACTTGTTTTTCGACTGCAAGCAGGCTCACGACTACCGACTTGCAGCTTAGTCTCTGAATTTCAAGTTTGACTCGAGACTGGTCATCCTCTATCCCCGATATGCTAGCACCACCTTGTCGATAAGCCTCGGAGCAACGGCTACCGGGTGATGTCTCGTCTTTGCAACTCTTGGCAAAGATTAAGCTGACCTACTGTGCTTCAATCAAGCAGCGAGAGCGTAAGAATTTTCGCCATTTAAATAAGTCGATATCATGGATTTAAAGAGCTCAGACATCGTCACTCTGCATGCTTACTTACCACCTCAACACGCTGTCAAAGCCAAGTCAGCCCCAATAGCGCTTTTGTGAAAGAGGCTGCAAATTTAACACTTTCGACATCAATAGCAAAATATTTCAACGTCTATTTAAGATTAATTAATAGTCCATTATTATAATGTATTTCAAGTTCTTTAAGCACACAACGGTCAACACTCAGCTGTGCCTATCTGCTGTTAAACAACTCTTTACACTTGTGTTATATAGAAGGGGGGGGAGCTGACACACAGCGCTTTATTATGATTCAACATTACAACAAAAACTTAAATTTGTTATTTGAAGTAGTAAGGACTATAATAATCCATGACAAGTAAAAAAACTCAAATTATTAGGTCACATCGCTTTTTTTTTATACTTTTGTGGTCAAAATACATCTCCATAACATTTAAAGACATGAAACGTTCTCATTTCAAACATATTATGCTTGCAACAATGCTAGCAATTGTAATAGTGCCAATCTCCTTGACACAGGTCGTCATCAATGACCAACGAAGACCACAGCAAGAAGCTGAAAAGAAGAGCGAAGCAACCGACAACGGCAACGAGGCAGCCAATAAAGAAAACGCAAACAAAGAAGCCTCTACTAGCGAAGGGCAATCGTCAAGCACCAACAAGCCTACCAATTCGCGCTCAAACAACTCCTCGGTAAACGCAGCAAGCAACAACAACACTAATGACCAAAAAAGAATTGAGTCGCCAAACCAAGACTACAGCACCGGCAACACCAGCTCCAACCTACAGTCACACCAAGAGGTGGAGATGAGAAGCTATGGATACCGAATTCTAGTCTATTACACCAACAAGTCGAAGAACGCCAAGGCCAACGCACAAAAGAGAGCCAGAGACATCACAATGAAATTCCCACAATACCAGTTTTATTTCACCTACAAGGCCCCAACATGGCGACTGAGAGTGGGCGACTTCGTGGACGAAGAGTCGGCACACCTGGCACTTAAGCAACTTAGAAAAGCCTTCCCCATGTATTCAAAAGAAATGACTATTATTCACGATAATATTAATGTGTGGAAATAATGAGCAACAACAAGGTACCACAATATGATAACGAACTGGTTGAGAAACTGGCTTCACACATAAAGTCTATCATTGAGCTTCTTGGCGAAGACCCAAACCGCGAAGGACTGCTCAAAACACCTCAACGCGCCGCAAAAGCACTAATCGACAATACCAGCGGATATCACAGCGACGCCGAACGACTCATCAAGCAAGCCATTTTCTCTCACGACGGCAACGACATGGTAATCGTCAAAGACATCGAATTCTACTCCCTTTGCGAGCACCACATCCTGCCATTCTACGGCACATTCACCATCGGATACATCCCCGACGGAGAAATCGTGGGACTGAGCAAACTCGCACGCGTGGTGGAAACCTATGCCCGCAGACTACAGGTTCAAGAGCGACTTACAAAGGAAGTGTGCGATGCCGTAAGCTCCAACCTCAAGAACAGAGGTGTGATTGTTGTGTGTGAGGCAGCACACATGTGCATTAAAATGCGGGGCATCGAGAAACAACATTCAACAACCATCACTATGCACTATTGCGGTGATTTTGAGAAAGTTGAACTGCAACAAAGATTTTTCGCACTCACACAAACAAAAAAATAATCAAAAAAAATAGCGAAAAATTTTGCCAGTCTAAAAAAAAGCACTACCTTTGTACCCGCAATCAAAAATAAGGTGATTGCAATTTGCGACAGTAGCTCAGTTGGTAGAGCGCGACCTTGCCAAGGTCGAGGTCGCGG
>CALDIG010000225.1 GCA_937904375.1 uncultured Prevotellaceae bacterium | reverse complement strand
TCAGCAGATGCAGATTGACGCCCAGGGGGCTGTCGCCAAGGGGAGGAAATGCCCCGCCTGCGGTGCCATCATCTCTTATATGCAGACTCGCTGCCCGCAGTGCGGCACCGAAATCCCCAACGTGGGCGCCACAAAATCGGTGCAGAAGCTCTCTGACATGATTAACGAGATCAGTGCCACCGAGTTGATAAAAGAGAAACGCCAAGCGAGAATAAAAAACGCCATCACAAGCTTCCCGGTACCCACCACCAAAGAAGATATTATGGAGTTTCTGTTCCTTGCCGCCCCTAACGCCAAGAAGAAAAAAAGCTTCCTGGGCACTCTGGGACCGGCATTGACAATGGGCTTGATAGTGTTTGTGATATTCTTCATTTTAGGACTGCTTACCGTCACCAATGGCGAGTCGTTAGCCGAAGCGGCAGGTGGAGGTGTGGTGCTCGGAATTTTCTTTGGAGTGCCAGCGGCATTGATAGGGCATTTTGCTCTGAAAAAGAAAGTGGAGCCCATCCGCGACCAGAACAAGATGGCGGAGGTGTGGCGCAACAAGTGCGAGCAGGTGATTGCTAAGGCCAAATTCATCCTCCGTGACGACGCAAGCACCATGAGCACCATTGCTAATATAGAAAAAGAATTGAAACTTACTAAATAATGTGATATGGGAGTATTTGCGAAAGGAAAAAGCGGCGGCGTGATGAACGTGATTCGCTGCGATGAAGAGAATTACCTTGTGTGGAAGTGGACTCCGCTCGGACAGGAGGCCAACACCACCAGTCGTGAGAACAGCATCCGTTACGGCAGCAGTCTCAGGGTGAAAGACGGCGAGGTGGCTGTCTTTGTTTACAAGCAGAAGGACGGCACAGTGCAGGACTTTATCGAGGGTCCTTTTGACGATACCATCAAGACCGCTAATTTCCCCGTGCTGGCGAGCATCGTGGGCTTGGCATTCGGTGGAAACTCGCCATTTCAGGCCGAGGTGTATTTCATCAACTTGCAAGGCAACAATCAGGTGAAATTTGGGGTGCCCTACTTTGATGTCTTCGACCCGCGTCTGCCCGACCATGGTGTGCCGGTGGCAGTGAGAGGCACCATCACTTTCAACCTCACCGACTACCGCTCGTTTATCAAGCTAAACCGCCTTGTCAACTTCGACCTCAGCCACTTCCGCAACCAAATTCAGGCTGCTGTAGCTCGCTATGTGAAGAGCATTATCCTGAATGTCCCCGATGAAGCCGGCATACCGCTGGTGCAGATGGAGCGTAAAATCGACTCCATCAACGAACGAGTTGAGTCAAGGCTCAAGAACCGCCTTGAGAACGACTTTGGCGTGAACCTGAAAGCCGTGGACATCGATGCCATCGACGTTGATAAAGAGAACCCTTACTACAAGGAACTACGTCAGCTCACCGCCGGCAACACAGGTCGCACGATGAATGCACAGACCGACCTCAACATCAAGAATATGCAGGACATGCAGGCCATCAACCGCGAGAATATGGAAGAGACACTGCGCATTCAGCACGAAGAGGCACAGCGTGCCCAGAGGCTGCAGACCGAGACCAACTTCATTGGCACTCATGCCATCGACCAGCAAGCCGAGGTACTCAAGACCGGAATGGCAAGCCTCGGAACCATGGGGCAGATGGGTGGCGGTATGGGCGGGGGCATGAACCCCGCTGGCATGATGGCTGGAATGGCAATGGGCGGTGCTCTGGGGCAGCAGATGGGTGGCATGATGAACCAAATGGGCCAGAACATGCAGATGGGCATGCAGCAGCCTCCGGCAATGCCACAGTCGATGTACTTTGTCAACATCAACAACCAGCAATCAGGTCCTTTCACGGTGCAGCAGCTCATGCAGATGGCACAGAGCGGACAAGTGACAGCACAGAGCTATGTGTGGAAACAAGGCATGCCGCAATGGGTGCGTGCCGGGCAAGTGCAGGAGTTGCATAACATTTTTGCACCAGCCATGCCACCTATGCCACAAATGCCTGAATGAACCTTCCTGTAATACTGTAACAACTATTCATTAATCAAGCAAAATGGGTTTTATACTAGATATCGCCAAAGGCATTCTCGAGGATGCCACCGATGAGATGACCAACGGCAGGAAGCTTGCGAGAACAGCGGGCAACATAGGTACCGCGGTCGCTGCCGGGCTGGCAGGGGCGGCTATGATGCGAAACATGAACAAGAACCAGCCCTATCCCAATCCCGCAGCTTATCCTCAAGGCTATCAACAAATGCCACAGGGCACTCCGCCACTAGCGCCAGCAGTGAGCACTGCTACACCTGCAGCTCCCATTTTCTCGTTCTACGCTGTCATCGAGGGCGTGAAGCACGGACCATACAACGAGGTGCAGTTCAAGCGACTGGTAGATAACGACCTTGCCGACGCCAATACCATGGTGTGGCAAGAAGGCATGACCGAGTGGAAACCGGCAGGGCAAGTGAAAATGATGGAACGCATCTTCTCGCCTCAGGCACAAGCCGAGCAACCAGCGCAACAGGCAACTCCCACCACGCCACCTATGCCACAGCAGAAGGTCTATTATGTGAACCTCAACAACCAGATGGTGGGACCATTCACCACACAGCAGTTGCAACAGTTTGCGAAGACGGGCGAGTTCACGCAGCAGATGTATGTGTGGTGCGAAGGCATGCCCGAATGGCTCACGGCAGGAAATGTGGAAGAATTGTCATCCCTTTTTAGTCCAGCAATGCCACAGATGCCTATAGTGTAAATCACAAAAACAAACAAAAACTTAAATATTATGAACGACAACAATTTCTTTTCGGTCGATCGTCTTGTTGAGTTTGGCATGGGAATGGCTATGGCTCAGCAGATGGTGAACATGATGAATAAGAGCATGCAGCAAATGTATGTTCCCGGGTCTATACAATCAATGCCTCAGCCCACCCCCCAGCAGCACGCTAACATTATCTACTTGGGCATCGACGGCAAGCAAGTGGGGCCGCTCAACGAGAGCGAGATTATCACTCTTGTCAACAACCGGCGCATCAACAAAGACACATTGGCTTGGATGCCGGGAATGCCTGCCTGGAAGCCCATTGAGCAAGTCCCCGAGATTCTTAAGATTATAGCACTGACACCACCTCCCATTAATAGCTGAGCACTATGAAGATCAACATTATTCCCACCATTGTCGTTGCATCTGTGGCGGCCCTCGTTGGTCTGCTTGCGGCTCATCTGTGCGGCAACACAAGCAAGGACACCACCATTGGCATCATCACCGGCGTCTCACTGGGCTTGACGTTGCTACCCATTGCTGTCAAGAGTGGTGACAGCCGCCTCGATGTGAACATGCGCATCGTGTGCACTATCTTTGCCACGCTGGTCTTGCTCGTTAATTTCATCGTGTGCCTCAACGTTCCCAAGAACCTCACTATTTACATGATTATCGTGGGGCTTATACTTCTAATCTACATTGCTGTAATTTACAAACTGGTGACAGCATCATCAGAATGATGAAGCATGGTTGTTAATTTTAATACTTTGTCCACTTTAAAAAGTGGCTGCCAAAGGTGAAATCAAACAAAAACAACAAAAATGTGATTGAGCGAGCAAAGAACTGAGCTTGCTCAAGTTATTTCGAGCGTGAGCATTTTTTTAAAAGAAGACAAATCCAATAAATTGAATATCAGAAAGCTAAAAATCGTTGAAATTAGTTTAATTCAAGTTTCGCAAGTTGTTAACTTGCTCAAAGTTTAATGTTTAGTGTTTAGAGTTTAGAGGATAATCAGTGTGAAATATAGGAAATTTTGGAAAAAATTTTTCTCTAAACACTAACCTCTAACCTTCAAGTTTTTAAAGTTTTAGAACTTTAGAAACTTGAGGTTGTAATAACATGCTCTCGCTCGCAAGGCTTTGAGCATGCTGTAGGGTCAGGGCATGCCCTGACCGCTGTCTCGCCGCAACACCGACACGGCATGCCGTGTCCCTACAATCGCATTTTTAAATAACATGCTCACGTTCGAAATAACTTGAGCAAGCTCAGTTCTTTGCTCGCTTAATCGCATTTTTGTTGTTTTTGTTTGATTTCACCATGGCGACCACTTTTTAAAGTGAACTCAGTTATATTATCGTTAGTTTCAGTTCATCTCTCCCCTTCGGAAGTGTTACCGGTGTGTCGTGCGCATTTATACCACATGTATCCTATGGTGTTGCCGTTGTCGTCATAGACTTCAATCCAGTCGGGGTCTTCTTCCAAGCGCCATCCGTAGAAGTGCTCATTGGTGTTAATTCTTTTTACTTTAGGAGCATCTTTAGAAGTGTATTCTCTTACATTGGCATAGCCATACTGCTGTGAGTCGATATAGAATTCTTCCCAGGGAGTGCGTCCACCCAGGAAGGCAGTCTGTTCCATGGTTTCTGTGGCTTCAGCGACCTCAGCGCTTGTGCTCTCATCCCCTTCAAAACTGTCGTTAACTTCTTCGGTTCTTGATGAGCTCTTGTGATGCCGCGATTTGTGGTTAGTTAAGAGAACAAATGCCAGAGCCGCAATGAGTGCTACTGCTAATCCCGCAATGAAGGCGATAATAACGGCGGTTTTCTTCTTCTTTGGTCTTTGTTTCTTGAGAGTGTTGTTGTTATAATCGTCTGTGGATTTGGTCTCAAAAGCGGGAGGCACTATCAGCACTGGTGGATTTGCCTGCACAGGTGGCACTATATGCACTGGTGGCTCGACCTGGGCTGGTGGAGCGACTTGGGCTGGTGGCATATCGGCTTGCCTTGGCTTAGTTGCCAGCTCGAGGA
>CALDIG010000224.1 GCA_937904375.1 uncultured Prevotellaceae bacterium | reverse complement strand
ACTTGCGGAGCGGGGATGTGCTCAATGATGGCGTCGAGCACCGCGGTGATGTTGTCGGTGGGGTTGCGCCAGTCGTTGCTCATCCAGCCGTTTTTGGCAGAGCCGTAGATGGTGGGGAAGTCGAGCTGCTCCTCGGTGGCGTCGAGGTTGAACATCAGGTCGAAGACGGCCTCCTGCACCTCGTCGGGGCGGCAGTTGGGCTTGTCAACCTTGTTGATGACCACGATGGGCTTGAGCCCTATCTGTATCGCCTTTTGAAGCACAAAACGCGTTTGCGGCATAGGACCCTCAAATGCGTCAACCAGCAGCAGACATCCGTCCGCCATGTTGAGCACACGCTCCACCTCGCCTCCGAAGTCGCTGTGCCCAGGAGTGTCGATGATGTTTATCTTGAAATCTTTGTAGTTGATTGAAACGTTTTTAGATAGGATAGTGATGCCACGCTCACGCTCAAGGTCGTTGCTGTCAAGGATTTGCGTTCCCATAACTTGATTGTCGCGAAAGAGGTTTCCGGCGGCGAGCATCTTATCGACAAGAGTTGTCTTGCCGTGGTCAACGTGAGCAATAATGGCTACATTTCTAATGTTCTGCATAGGAATCTTTGTTTATCAACCTGCAAAGTTACTCAATTCTTGCAAAAAAGCTACATCTTTTGGCAAGAAAAAGCCAATGAGAACATTTTTTAGACTGAAAAACGGGGAAGTGGTTTATTCTTGTAAAAGGTTTGCATAAAATGTAATATCGATGTTTCTTAATAATATTATGTGTACTTGCAGATTTTTTTGTAATTTTGCACTCTTAAAAGAGTAACGTGAAGTTCTATAAACCAACTATGATAGATTTATTGTTCGAAACAAGCTGGGAGGTTTGTAATAAAGTGGGCGGCATCTATGCGGTGCTGTCAACTAAGGCTAAAACCTTGCAGTCACAATATAAGAACGTGGTGTTCATAGGTCCCGACCTTGCTCATGGCGATGACAACCCGTTTTTTAAAGAGACAGCTACCGAGCTCGACGAGTGGCGGCAGCAGGCAAAACTGCCAGCGGGCATGACTGTGCGCACTGGCAAGTGGAACGTGCCTGGCAACCCAACGTGCGTTCTAGTGGGCTATAACTCGCTCTATGTGTATAAGAATGAGCTTTTTGCCGAGATGTGGCGCCGTTTTGGCGTAGATTCGCTTCATGCCTACGGCGACTATGACGAGTCGTGCATCTTCTCCTATGGTGCCGCTCTGGTGATTGAGAGCATTGTGACTTATAAAAATGTACAATGCACAATGCACAATGCACAAAGTGGAATGAGGGTAGTGGCTCACTTCGATGAGTGGACCACCGGCATGGGGCTGCTCTATGTGAAGTCGCGCCTTCCACAAGTCGCAACGGTGTTCACCACCCATGCCACGAGCATTGGTCGCAGCATTTGCGGTAACGGCAAGCCCCTTTATGACTACATGACGGCTTACAACGGCGACCAGATGGCGCAGGAGCTTAACATGGAGTCGAAGCACTCGCTTGAGAAGAGCGCTGCCCATGAGGCGGATGTGTTCACCACCGTGAGCGACGTCACCGCCCGCGAGTGCGAGCAGCTGCTTGAGCGCAGACCTGTTGTCACCCCTAACGCCTTTGAGCAGAATTATGTTCCCAAAGGCGCGAAATATACCGCCACCCGCAAGGCTGCTCGCCAGCGTCTGCTTGATGTGGCTAGCGCGCTCAGTGGCGAGGTGCTTGGCAACGATTGTCTGCTCGTCGCTACCAGCGGTCGCTGTGAAATGCGCAACAAGGGCATCGACCTCTTCCTCGACACGATGAATGTGCTGCGACACAGAGAGGACGGCACTCTGAACCGCAAGATTGTCGCTTTTGTGCTGGTGCCTGGCTGGACCGATGAGGCTCGTCATGACCTGAAAGATGCTTTGAAACGACAAAAGGCGGTTGGGCTTTTCAATCCCATTATCACCCATACCATCCACAACGAGGATGGCGATGCCATCTATGGCAAGATGAATTACTTGGGATTCAGAAACCAACCCGACGATGATGTCAAGGTGATTTATGTGCCTTCTTATCTCAATGGCGACGACGGTATCTTTGACATGCCTTACTATGACCTGCTCACCGGCTTTGACCTGACGATTTTTCCATCTTATTACGAGCCGTGGGGATACACCCCTCTCGAGAGCGTGGCGATGGGCGTGCCGGCAATTACCACCAATCTTGCCGGTTTTGGTCAGTGGGTGGAGAAAGAGTGCGGAAACAATCCTTTGAAGACCGGTGTGAAGGTGATTCACCGCACTGACTCCAACTACGACGAGGCACTTGCCGAGATAGTTAAGAGCGTGATAGAGGTGAGCGACATGACCGTTAAGCAGCGCGACAAGTTGCGCAGCGCGGCGCGTGCAACCTCCAAACTAGCCACTTGGGAACATTTTATGGAGCATTACAAAACCGCCTACGCCACTGCTTTGGCACAGGCCCAAGAACGCTAATGTGATGTCCATTTACAATTAGCTTGTTTACTTGTAAACTCTTTAGCTAGAAAAAATAAACTCAATTTGTTATATATGAAAATTAAAGTCAGTAACTCTAATTCTCCCGTGTGGAGAAATCTTACAGTGAAAAGTGAACTGCCCGCCAATCTGCAGAAGCTTGACGAGCTTTCTAAGAACCTGTGGTGGGTGTGGAACAGCGAGGCAAAGTCGATGTTCCATCATCTCGACCGCGACATTTGGCGCGCTTCGGGCGAGAATCCCGTGATGATGCTCAACAAGATGCCAGCCTCAAAACTTGAGGAGCTTAGCAATGATGCCGAGCTGGTGGCTAAGATTGACAAGATCTATGCTCACTTCAAGGAATATATGGATCAGCCCGTGCGTCCTGAGTTCCCCTCGGTGGCTTATTTCAGCATGGAGTATGGCTTGTGCAACGCCCTGAAGATTTACTCGGGTGGCTTGGGCATCCTCGCCGGTGACTATATCAAGGAGGCAAGTGACCGCCGCATCGACATGACAGCAGTGGGCTTCCTTTATCGCTATGGCTATTTCACCCAGACCCTCTCGATGGATGGTCAGCAGATTGCCAACTACGAGCCTCAGAACTTCAATCATCTGCCCATTGAGCCTGTTATCGACAAGGATGGTCAGCAGATGATTCTTGAGGTGCCTTATCCAGGACGTGTGGTGTATGCCAACATCTGGAAGGTGAACGTAGGCCGCATGAATCTCTACCTGCTCGACACCGACCTCGACAAGAACAGCGATTTTGACCGCTCAATCACTCACCAGCTCTATGGTGGTGACTGGGAGAACCGTATCAAGCAGGAGTATCTGCTAGGTATCGGCGGAATCCTCATGCTCAAGAAGCTTGGCATCAAGGCTCAGATATACCACTGCAACGAGGGTCATGCCGCGCTGCTCAACCTGCAACGCCTTGTTGACTATGTTCAGGAAGAGGGTTTGAGCTTCAACGAGGCTCTTGAGGTGGTGCGCGCTTCGTCGCTCTATACCGTACACACTCCCGTGCCTGCCGGTCACGACTACTTCGACGAGGGACTCTTTGGCCGCTATATGGGCGAGTTCCCCGCCAAGCTCGGCATCACTTGGAACGACCTGATGAACATGGGTCGCGAGAATCCCGACACTCAGGAGAAGTTCTCGATGAGCGTCTTCGCTCTGAACACTACCCAGGAGAGCAATGGCGTGAGCTGGCTCCACGGCGAGGTGTCGAAGAAGATGTTCTCGGGCGTGTGGAAGGGTTATGCTCCCGAGGAGTCGCACGTGGGTTACGTTACCAATGGCGTTCACATGCCCACTTGGGCTGCGTCGGAGTGGAAAGAGTATTATGCTAAGGTGTTTGGCGCCGATTACCTCAACAAGCAGGAAGACATGGCTACCTGGGCACCCATCCAAAACGTTCCCGACGAGGAGATTTGGGACTTGCGCATGCAGCTCAAGAACAAGTTCATCAACTTCGTGAAACGTGACTTCCGTGCCACTTGGCTCAAGAACCAGGGCGACCCCACCCGCATTATGTCGATTGTGGATAAGATTAACCCTAACGCGCTGCTCATTGGCTTCGCACGTCGTTTCGCCACCTATAAGCGCGCTCATCTGTTGTTTACCGACCTTGACCGCCTCTCGCGCATCGTAAACAACGAGAAATTCCCTGTTCAGTTCATCTTCGCCGGCAAGGCTCACCCTGCCGACGGTGCCGGCAAGGACTTGATTAAGCGCATTGTGGAGATTTCGAAGATGCCAGACTTCTTGGGCAAGATTATCTTCCTTGAGAACTACGACATGACAGTGTCGAAGCGTCTTATCACTGGCGTTGACATCTGGCTCAACACGCCAACCCGTCCTCTCGAGGCGTCGGGTACCAGTGGAGAGAAGGCCGAGATGAACGGTCTGCTCAACTTCTCGGTACTCGACGGATGGTGGTATGAGGGCTATCGCGAGGGTGCCGGATGGGCATTGACCTCGCACCGCACCTACACCGACCAATCGATGCAGGACAAGCTCGATGCAGCTACCATCTACTCGATGCTTGAGAATGAGATTATCCCTCTCTACTTCGCCAAGAACAGCAAGGGTTATTCTCCCGAGTGGATTCAGTACATTAAGAACTCTATCTCGCAGATTGCTCCCAACTACACCATGTCGCGCATGATGAAGGACTACATCGACCGCTTCTACAGCCCCGAGGCTGCCCGCAGCAAGAAGCTGCGCGCCAACGACTATGCCCTCGTGCGTGAAATCGTGGCTTGGAAAGAGCACGTCGCCGAGAAGTGGGACAATGTGGCAGTTGAGGATATGCAGCTCAGCGAGAGTTTCTATGACATCTCCATCAACGATGGCAAGGTAGAGGCTACAGTGAAACTCAACACCGCAGGTCTGGGACGCAGCGTGGGACTTGAACTCGTCGTTAATCAGGATGTTGATGGTGTGACCAAGTTCCATAGCACACTGCCTATGAAGGTGGTTGATGAGGACGGAGACATCCTCACCTATAAGCTCAATGACCGCATCAAGGACACCGGCATCTTCCGCCTCTCGTTCCGCGCTTACCCCTGGAACAAGAACCTGCCACACCGCCAGGACTTCGCCTTCGTGAAGTGGTTCTAAGTTAAGCTCTGAAATTGGAGATTAGGCAAAGTTCATCCCGAAAATAATCATCACTAATAAACAGTCTGCCCCGCCCACCACAGCGGGGCAGACTGTTTGGCATGTAGACTTGTCTGAAAAAAATCTCCATTTTTCTTGCCTAATACTATTATAATGTGTAATTTTGCATCACTTCCTAAAATTCATGTAAGATTGTAGCTTCAACCTTTTGCGAGAGCTATCTTTTTATCCTTAACAGAGACTAAAGAAAATATTTTACCAA
>CALDIG010000223.1 GCA_937904375.1 uncultured Prevotellaceae bacterium | reverse complement strand
GCAGCGTGATTTGCTCTTGCCAAATCTTTAGCATGGTGTCATTGAAGCCGTTGACGAACTTCTGTCGCTGTTCAAGGGCTTGCTGTTCGGTGATGTTATTCCCACTCGTCGGCATTGTATCTCAAATCGGTATAGACATCGACGGCGATTTGGAAGAAAGCGCAGGCGCAGCCCGAGAAGAAATATCGGTCAATCTCATTGAACGATATTCTCGGGTCAAGGTAGATGCACTGCTGCTCGAGTTTGGTTTTCTCCAAAATGAGCAGCGACATGAATTGGCGGAACAACTCTCGCATGGTGTCCATGCAGGTGTTGCGAGCCTTCATATCATCAATCTTGTGGCGCATTGCCATGAACACTGTCTTCACACGGCGCGTGCGCGGTGTGTTGTTCAGCTCGGTGAAGCCGTTGGCGATGTCGCTCACGCAGACAAATGCCAGCGACTGCTGCATATTGTCAAGTGCCTCCTCGAAGCCGTCCAATCCGCTCACTTGGCAAAAGGTGAACTGTTCACTTTTTGCGAGGCGGTTGGTCGCGGTGAGATGTTCAAAAAAGGCAGTGGCATCCCATCTGCCGTTTGGAAATAAGTTCGTCATTTGGTCGGGAATTTACGGTTTAGTTCTTCATACTCTCTCGCTTGCGCATCCAGCTCGGTAAGTGCCCGCCAAGTGTCGAGCGAGAGCACTTCTTTCTCTTTGGTGATGTCGCCTTTGGTGAGAGCACGGATTTGAGCGTTGACGGCGTTTTGCAGCATTTCATACTGCGAACCGCCGTGCTCAATCATGTTGCCGTCGGCACCGCTTGCGCCCGTGACCGGCTGAAAGAAGTGCTTGAACACTTTGGCGAGAAAAGCCTTTAGGCTTGCGAACCAGTAGAACACACTGACGCGCTCGGCGGCAGTGAGTTTGATGCGCTGTGTGTCGTAGAGGTGTGCCGCCAGTTCATCGAGCAGGTTGTCCTGCTTGATGGTAAGATAACCTTGATAGAGGTTATCGCAGACGATGAACGTCTCAAACGGCACTCCCTCGAAGTCCGCCGGCACGGCTCGGTGCCAGCCGATCCGTGCGATGCGGACCGGCATAGTCGGCAGCGTGTCGAGCCAGCCGAGCGCATGGGAGGCTCGTTCCACCTGCTCGGCGGTGAGAATGAACTCTTGCTTGCCGTGCCGACAAGCCCAGCCGTTATTGCCGTAGCGGTGCAGGATTTTCAACCCTGCCCAGCGGCACAGGCAATAGGCTTTGACTTCGGTAGCGGTGAAGCCTTGCGACAGCAAGGCGAACACGTACCGAAGTTGCTTGTCGGTCAAATCTTCCCAACGTGTGGGAATTTTCAAATCAATATTGATGATTTCTTGTTGCATAAGAAAAATAGTGCAAGGTGAAAGAAAAACAAATTCAAGCACACTCTTGATGATTACTTCAATTTCATGGAGAAACTAAAAAAAAATCATAAAGTCAAAACCGGCATTGAAGTATGTAATTTTCAAAATCAATCAGAAGTCAAAAGGATACTCGACGCTTATAATTTTGACTATATTATAGGTTCGGTGCATTTTCTAAAAGGCTGGGCGTATGATTCTTCAGAAATTAAGAACGAATGGAACAATCACGATTTACATGAAATTTATGAATGGTATACTCAAGAAGTTGAAAAGATCGCTGAATCTAATCTTTATGATGTTCTTGGTCATCCTTTTAATATTCGACTGTTTAAAAATATACCCAATTTCATTTTGTTTTTTTGTGTGTTTTTTCCTTTTGTAACAAAAATGAGGACGCAAAAATATGCAAAAGTGAGAAAATGTCCCTCAGATTCCGAAATCCTATTGACAAGCAGATAAAAAGATAGTAGAATAATATAATGTATCGGAATCGGAAAAATTCGGGTAAAATGCGTGTCTCTGCATTGCTTTTATCCGGTGTCAAATATTTTTTGGGAGGGGATTCTCGCCTATGGTGAATGAGGTAAGAGTCAAGCCGGTCAAACTCGGCAAGACTACCCGGATGAGCTTCGGCAAGA
>CALDIG010000222.1 GCA_937904375.1 uncultured Prevotellaceae bacterium | reverse complement strand
CACCGGCGACACCCTGTGCGACGAGAAGCATCCCATCGTGCTGGAGGCTATGGACTTCCCCGAGCCAGTTATCGGCATCGCCGTGGAGCCAAAGACCCAGAACGACCTCGACCGCTTGGGAGTGGGCTTGCAGAAACTCGCCGAGGAGGACCCCACCTTCCAGGTGGAGACCAACGACGAGACTGGCCAGACCATCATCCGCGGTATGGGAGAGCTTCACCTCGACATCATCATCGACCGTTTGCGCCGTGAGTTCAAGGTGGAGTGCAACCAGGGTTTGCCACAGGTAAGCTACAAGGAGGCCATCACCAAGGCTGTAGAGCTGCGTGAGGTGTTTAAGAAACAGACTGGTGGACGCGGCAAGTTTGCCGACATCATCTGCCGTGTGGAACCTGCCGACGACGACTTCGAGGGTAACCTCCAGTTCGTCGATGAGGTGAAAGGCGGAAATATTCCTAAGGAGTATATCCCCTCAATACAGAAAGGCTTCACCACAGCTATGCGCAATGGCGTGCTCGCTAACTATCCCGTGGAGCGCCTCAAGGTCACCGTGATTGACGGCAGCTACCATCCCGTTGACAGCGACCAGCTCTCGTTTGAGATTTGCGCCATCCAGGCCTTCCGCAGGGCATGCGCCCAGGCTGGTCCTGTGCTCATGGAGCCCATCATGAAAGTCGAGGTGGTGACACCCGAGGAGAACATGGGCGACGTGATTGGCGACCTCAACAAGCGCCGCGGTCAAGTGCTGGGAATGGAAACCAGCCGCACTGGATGCCGCATAGTAAAGGCTACCGCGCCACTGGCCGAGATGTTCGGATATGTGACAGCCCTCAGGACCATCACATCGGGACGTGCCACTTCCACTATGTCGTTCTCTCACTTCGCTCAAGTGAACACCGCGATAGCTCAAAAGGTGTTGGCGCAAGTGGGTGGAAGAGTAGATTTATTGAAATAACTTTATTTTTTTAACAAATATGAGCCAAAAAATCAGAATTAAACTAAAATCTTACGATCACAACTTGGTTGACAAGTCGGCCGAGAAGATTGTCAGAACAGTTAAGAGCACCGGTGCTGTGGTTAGTGGTCCCATACCCCTGCCCACTCACAAGCGCATCTTTACTGTGAACCGCTCGACTTTCGTTAACAAGAAGTCGCGCGAGCAGTTCCAACTGAGCGCCTACAAGCGCCTTATCGACATCTACAGCTCAACGGCCAAGACCGTTGATGCCCTGATGAAGCTCGAGCTTCCCAGTGGTGTTGAGGTAGAAATCAAGGTATAGTAATATCTCAAGTCAATGATAAAGCCAGTGCCGCATTTATTTGCAGCACTGTTTTTTTTCTCCAATATGGCAGAAATGTAATATCAGAAGTGTGTTCTAATTGTTCTGTTGATACCTATGTCCCTCCTTTCAGCTATTTGCCTTGAGCAGTTGGATGATGTAATTACCTTCCTCGAGGGGTAAGGAGTACGTCAGGTTGAAACTTATCGTAACAAACTTGTATTGCGGAATGCGGAATATAGGGATGCAGCAGAGACATACAGGCAATAATATATGTGAGAGAATTAAAACTTTTCCAGCGATTTTTTTTGCGCACTATGGCCATTTTGCTCATTTTTCGGGCAAATAATAAAAAAATCGAAACTTTTCTTGCACATTTCAGAAAATCTTATTACTTTTGCCCCATCGCTTAGTTAGCCTGTAGTGGGCGGCGGGCGGTCTTATATATGAGAAAGACGTTTTCGAACGTCTGTTGCTGTGCATCACGAACTTCGCAAACTCGTATTATCACGGCAGGCAGATGGCAACCGAAGCGTCTACGTGGTGCGTTTCTATATACCTTATTAATATATAGTTCGTGCTGGCGTGGGCTAACTGCGTTGTCTATCCTGTGTGGCGAGGCAATGCGAGAGCCTGTAGAGCCAGGATGGGCAGAAGAACAGCACCTACGCCTTTTTTGT
>CALDIG010000221.1 GCA_937904375.1 uncultured Prevotellaceae bacterium | reverse complement strand
GATTCCGGTACATTCTCTGGAAGAAGCTATGGCTAAAGCAGAAGAAATCCTTGGCAATAAGGATGCAACTGTTACTGCCATTCCGGACGGTGTGTCTGTAATGGTCATTGAGTAATATTGCATAAGTTTAAGGTTGGCGGACGATGCAAAGCTTTATTCAGGGAGTTGTTGACGGCTACATCATATTTCTATTTTTTGAAGGTCTGCTGCTCTTCAGCCTGATACGAAACGGCAAAAAGAGCCGCAAGAAGAACCTCAAGACATAAAATTAAGAAATCCTCGCGTGTGGCTCATCGCCGCGGCAGCCGCCGTAGCACTCATTGCCGCGTGGTATTTCTTCACGCACCGCGACAAAGACCGCAGCGACATAGAAGCCGAGACCACTCAAGTCGCAAAAGAGACCATTAACGATGCCAAAAACGTCAAGCCACAGCCTATTGTCACCGACACCATCGGCAACGGAAACGTTCTCTTCACGATGGCTAAGAAGCACTATGGCGACCAGGCGTTCTGGGTGTATATCGCCCGCGAGAACCAGGCGCAATATCCCGACTATCGCAAAATCAAGAGCGGTTCGATTCTTGTCATCCCACCCGCCGAGAAATACGGCATCAACAGCGACAGCAAGCAGAGCCTCAAGAAAGCCAACGCCGAAGCCATGAAGCTCTATAAGGAAGTGAAAGCTACCGATGCCGCCAGCCAGCAGAGTGACAGCACTGCAACAAAGCCATCACCGCAAGCCACACCCGCTAAAGCCAGAAACACCAAGACTTCGCGCAAGCCTTATCGCCAAAGACACTACCACCGCCACCGTTAATATGGAGAATTGTTTTTGAGCTCCCTCACCGTGGAGATGATGCTCGCTAGCCATACCATACTGGCGGTCAGGGCATTCCCTGACCCTACAAACCATCAAATAATCACTTCTCCTCTTGTGAAAATTCTATTGCTTTCTCTGAAACATATTCCTTAGCTTTTTCCATCTCGGTTTTAATATCATCATCAAGATTGTCAAAAGCTTTCCCAAATTCTTGATATTCGCCCTTTTCTTTATAATAGGTCTCGTATTCT
Source organism: uncultured Prevotellaceae bacterium (assembly GCA_937904375.1). Lineage (GTDB taxonomy): Bacteria > Bacteroidota > Bacteroidia > Bacteroidales > Muribaculaceae > Sodaliphilus. The sequence goes on along the minus strand of CALDIG010000221.1, from coordinate 4,371 downwards.
TCAATCATTTCACTTATTTCATCTGTGAAGTCATTTATATCATCCTGCGATTCAACACGATAGGCCAGATAAATAAACCTCTCACATATAGCTCTTGCATCAACCTCGTAGTCCCCTGTGGGACCGTCAGATTGCTGTTTCGGGTTAGATTTAGAGCCTTTTTTAACCATCTCTTTCTTGGGTTTGTCGTTTATAGCCCAAAAGACAATACTGGATATTGCAATTAGGCCAAGCACTATCGCCAAAGAGATGAGGACAACCTTAAGAGTCGATTTTTTAGAAGATTTCGGCAAAGGCTGCGACAATCTTCGAGGGCGATTGCCCGGCTGCTCCTGCTGCTCGTAGGGTTGTACAAGTATCGGGGCTTGTATCTCAGGCGGCAGTTCGGGAACTTGTGAGTCCTCATCGCCGAGCATATTGAGCATCTCTCTCATCGACGCCACACGCTCCTCCCGTCTTATGCTCATGCCTCGCTCTATGGCGCATATCACCTCCTCGCTCACGCCAGACGGGATGACATCCCTGACATAATTAGTGGGCAAATTCATCGCCTCGTCAGGATTCTTGCCGGTAAGGAGATAGAGGCAGGTGGCACTGAAGGCATACACATCTAGGCGTGGGTCAAAGCTCTTGATTTGAGCATATTGCTCCATTGGCGAATATCCAGGACTGATGCCACTCGTGGGTGTATTGGTGGTTGGGGTACCATTTTTGTCGAAATGTGTGGCGAGTCCAAAATCGATGAGCACCGGCTCGTTATCGTCACCAGAACCGATGTGCCGCATCACAATATTGTCGGGCTTGATGTCAAGATGCAACATTTTATTGTTGTGCAAGCACTCCAAGGCATGCCCAATGGGGAGCATCACGTTGAGCATCTGCCGCTCGCTAAGTCCGTTGCCGCCATTGTCTCGCACCATCTTGCGCAGGTCGCCACCTTCAAGAAACTCAAGGACATAATAGGCAGTGCCATTGGAGCGGAACACCTCGTTAACGTTAACGATATTCTTGTTGAGACGACAAGTCTGTTGCAGTCTCAACGCCTCGGTAATAAAATCGTTGATGCCGTCACCCACCTCTTTTTGCTTGGTGGGCGGTGACAATAAGGTGGTTCGGTCCTCGGCACGCCAGCAGTTATCGGGGAAATACTCCTTCACGGCAAAATGCACATCGGTATCGATATTGTCGAAGCGCATTCTTGACCTCACCTTGTAGGTGATGCCAAAGCCGCCATACCCCAAAATCTGTTCAATGACATAGGTGTGCTTGCCGCCAACAAGCACATACCCCGGTAAAAGCATCTGTTCTGTCTTCATGATTGTTTATCTTAATTGATACCTATTTATCGTGTATTATAACATAAAACCAAAAGCTACTAGCAAGTTTTGTCATTTAGACTCGATAATTTTTGCAGCTTTTTCTTCAAAATTTCTCTGAGCTTCCTCAAGTCTTTTGCTGATCTCGTTGTCATGCTCCAGTGCATTGAGCGCTGCATTGAATTTTTTCAGTTCTTCCTCGCCTCTCGCTTTGTAGAAATCCTCATATTTTTTTTGAAGTGCTTCTATATCTTTCTCCATCTGTTCAAGATCATCTATACTCTTGATATCTCTATTCAAAATCTCAAGTATTTTTTCACCAGCTTGCCTAGCGTCTTTTGCATAATCACCAGTGGGACCGTCTTCAACTGCACCTAGCACCTTGAAAGTAATTGGCAATGTGTACCACACATTCACAGGGTCACCAACAGCATTGCGACCTGGAGAAAAATTTGGCAGCAACTTGCACACGCGCACAGCTTCCTTATCAAGGTATGGATCAACACCACGCGCAACTCTCACATCTCCAACCTTTCCATTCTTCTTTACCACAAACTGCACGATAACTTTGCCTTGAGCGCATGTTTCATGAGGATACTTAATGTTTTTACTAATAAAATCCATTAGCGCCGCGTCACCACCCGGGAAAGACGGCATGTGAGCAGCACTCTTGAATACATCTTCATCTGATGCACTCGACTCGGGCTTCTTGTACTCTCTAGTTGTAGAAGTAGGTAGTGGGGGTACATTAACCGTTTCTATTAACATATCGCTATTGCCCTTGTCAACTTCTACAGCACCAACTACTCGTTCATCCTCTACCACTTGCTCTGGTGCAGTCTGCACTTTCTCTTTTTTGTGAATCTTTCTATTTTTCTTCTTTTTAGCCTCAACACTTTGCACTGTTCCAAAACACAATGCCAAAACCATAATCACGGATAAAAATTTGTAAGTTTTCATTGTTTTATAATTTTGTTATTAATTTAAGTTTCGCAAGTTGTTAACTTGCTCAAAGTTTAATGTTTAATGTTTAGAGGATAATCAGTGTGAAATATAGAGAATTTTGAATCTTTTGTTTCTCTAAACACTAAACTCTAACCTCTAACCTTCAAGTTTATAAAGTTTTAGAACTTTATAAACTTGAATTATTAATAATATATTTCTTCTACTGCAGGTTTTGATTCGTATTCATAATCATAATTTTCAGTAGCTTCAGCAGCACTTCCCCAGTAGTCATCGTTTGCCGATTTTTCTACTGCTTCTGATGCCGCGGAAACTGTTGCTTCTGATTCCATATATTCTTCTGATGGGACATCATAAGAGGTGTTTATAGAGTTATCGGAGTAGGAGTGATCATTATAATACTCAACAGCAAGGATTATAGCCGTTCCAATAACAATTAGTACGCCTAATGCCGCCAGAGCCATGAGAATTTTCTTCCATAACGGAAATTTCTTGATACTAAAATCTTTATTTAAGGGCAATTCCCTGGCATCAAAATTATACTTTCCGTCCTTGTCTTCTTCTCTCTTCTTGCTCGATATTTTTGTCTTATTCTTGTCAACGTCGGTCAACGGTTGCACATTAATGGGAACCGTCTCCCCGCCTTTTTCACCTTGCAGCTGTTCAAGAAGCTGTTTCATGGTGGAAGTGCGGTAGTCTTTCTCCTTACTCATGCCGTGCTTGATGGCCTGGCGCACCCTGTCGCTCACGCCGGCGGGAATCATGCTGTCGTCGAAAACGGCGGGCATGCTCAGTGCCTCAGCGGGGTCTTTGCCGGTAAGGAGATATAGGCAAGTGGCACTGAAGGCATACACGTCGAGACGCGGGTCAAACCGCCGTAGCAGTGAGTACTGCTCTATTGGTGAATATCCTGCGCTGATGCCTTGTGACGGCGTCATGCTTGTAGGGGTGCCACCAGTGTTGAAATGCGTGGCAAGGCCAAAATCGATAAGCACTGGCTCATCGGGAGCACCTTTCCGCCCCTCGCGCATCACTATGTTGTCGGGCTTAATGTCAAGATGCAAGATATTCTTCTCATGCAGACACTGCACTGCCTTTCCTACTGGAATCATCAAGTCCAGCATCTGCTGTTCGGACAGCGCTTGGTTGGGGGACTCCTTGACTTTCTTTCGCAAATCTCCACCACCCAAATACTCAAGTACATAATAGGCAGTGCCATTGGCCTCAAACACCTCGTTGACATTCACAATATTATGATTCAACTTGCAAGTCTCTTGCAAACGTTGAGCCTCAGTGATGAAATCTTTTAAGCCATTGGCAACCTCAGGCTGTTTAGTCTCGGGAATTTTTATTGTGGCATTGTCGGCTTCACGACTACAAATGTCGGGGAAATATTCCTTCACGTCAAACGGCGCATCAAAGTCAATATTCTCAACATCGATATGCCCCGTAACCTTATAGGTGACCCCAAAGCCGCCTTTCCCTAGCACCTTCTCAACTACATAATCTCTCTTGCCACCTCGCAGGACAAACCCCTGAGGAAGAACAAAATTGTATTGCTTCTTAGTCTCCATTTTATTATTACATTATGAATTGTGCATTATGAATTATGCATTATGCATTACCAAAAGCGTTCCAGCCTTGAGCGCGGATTTCTAGCTCGGTGTCGTCGCGGGCCACCATGTAGGCTCCGAGGTCGGGTTTGGTGATGCGGCCAATGAGTCGTGCCGTTTTCATCTGCTCCACCTTCTCGTGCTGTGTGAGCGGCACGGTGAATAGCAGCTCGTAGTCCTCGCCGCCGTTCATGGCCGCGGTCACGAGGTTCATGTTCAGTTCCTCGGCCATTACAGCCGTCTGGTAGTCGATGGGGATGCGGTCTTCATAGACACGGCACCCTACCCCGCTCTGTTTGCAGATGTGCAGCAGCTCGCTCGAGAGTCCGTCGCTCACGTCCATCATGGCGGTGGGCTTGATGCCTAATTCGCGCAGCTCGGCGATGACATCGGCTCGCGGCTCGGGTTTGAGCTGACGCTCGAGCAGATACTCACGTCCGGCGAAGTCGGGCTGAAAGTCCTCCTGCCCGGCTCCCGCC
>CALDIG010000220.1 GCA_937904375.1 uncultured Prevotellaceae bacterium | reverse complement strand
TTTAAGCTATATCTCTGATTATCAGATGTTATTTATCTCAAAAACTAACCTATGCGGAAAACAGGAAGAAAAAAATCTTGTTGTTTTTAGATAAAATGCTCACGTACGAAATAACTTGAGTAAGCTTGGTTCTTTACTCGCTAAATCGCATTTTTAAGCGCAGCGCCCCTCAAGCCTCAAGGGTCGCCTATATGCGGAGTTGTGCCCTGCGAGCGAAATTAGATACCGCAAGTAGAAGACCATAAATTATGTTCTTGTGTCTAAAATCGAGGTCTAGGGGGGGACTTGGCGAAATGGCGAATTCACACAATTTGCCGTTTTTTCTTTGTTTTTTGTTGCATTTCTCCTTTTTATTCTTTAAATTTGCAACTTAAATGATGCCAAACAGGAAACTTGTTTATTGACAAACGTCGCACATGGCAGGCATTAAGGCTGCTCGCTTTTCGCATACCGTGCTTCGCACGACTCATGCTGCTCACAGCCTTGAGATGAAGGTCGTCCCTACTTAATATTCAAAACTTAACAACTAAATACTTAATGCGTATGAAAAAGATTCTACTACTTCTTGTGGCGATGCTTGCCACAACCACCGTTTGGGCTGCGGACTTCATCACCGACGTGATGGTGATTGGCGGTTCAAAAAGTGAAGTGAACAGCCTTAAGACCACCTACACCAACCAGGGCTGGACGGTTATCGACCAGGATCTGAACGCCGGTTGCGGCTCCAGCAGCGACTACATCTTCTTGCTCTACAAGTCGGCGAGCAACGCCAGCCAGGATGCCGGCGCGTTTATCACCGACTTCTACATCAGTGACGCAAGCGGCACCGCCCCCGACAATGTCACATACAATGGTCGCACCTATACACTTGTGCCTTACGATGGCAGCACCTATTTCAAGAATTCGAAGGGTGACCTGAACAGCCATGCCGGCTCTGGCAGCGCCTACATCCACCTCTATTACTGTAAGGACGACAATGTGAATTATAGCTCCAAAGCGGTGACTACCATCACCTTCAACGACACCCAGAGTGGTGCTGTTGGCGTGAACGGCGGCACCACGGGCTATGACCTGAACACTGGTGGCGGCGGTGATTACATCTACATGCACACCGCCACCGCCGCAAAGGGGTGGATCATCAACACGAGTTCAGGCAACATTACGGGGTATCAAGGCACAAAGACCAATAAGACCTCCCTCACCGTACCGCTCTACATCGACGGAGTGCAGGTGGCGAACTTCGATGGGTCGGTGTTCAGCGGTTTCACTAACCTTGAGACTTTGGCTTTCTATGACAACACCATAGTCAGCCAGATGCCGTCGATGCAGGGATGCTCCAAGTTCAAGCATGTGAAAACTGGCAGCACCAACGACAAGACGCCGGCTTCCATGACAAGTATCTCGGCTTCAGCGTTTGTGGGTACGGAAATCGAGAATATCACGCTCACATCGGTCACCAGTGTCGGAGCCAATGCGTTTCAAGGATGCGGTACACTGAATAATGTGACATTTAATAAAACAGGTGTCACGATTGGTGATGGCGCTTTCACTTTCATTGTAAAAGCAGGCTCCGAAATGTGCCAAATCACTTATCCTGGCTCAATAAATGACTGGAGTCCCAGCGCGTATATGTATTCGCCAAGTTTGGTTGTTAATGGCGGTAGTGGCAATAACGCATGGTATTGCGGCTGGTGCGGCGGAGGTTCCTCAAGCAGCTATAACCGCCTCTACTGGACACTCAATGCTGCCGGGCAGCTGAAAATAGATTGTGCCGACAACAATTGGTCTAATCATCCCGCTGACCAGGTCATTGTTTATAAAAACTGGACTAAGAATCTTGTGAAATCTCTCACTTTAGAGCATGTTTACTCTTTAGGAGTTATGGAATTCACTAACCATGCCAATCTAAAGAATGTGTACATCAACCCCACTTTGAATTCCATAGGCAGTAGTGCTTTCTCAGGGTGTAGTTCTTTGACAGATGTGTGGTTTGACGGCACACAGGCGCAGTGGGCCGATGTGGCGAAGGGGAGCAACTGGAATCCCAGCGCCGCCACCGAGCACTGGCGCTGCACGGTCACTTTCAACGCCAACGGCCACGGCACCGCTCCTGCCTCACAGACCCTCTGGAGCAACTATGACAAGGCCACTACTCCAACGGCTCCAACGGCCAATGGCTACATCTTCCAGGGGTGGTACACCGAGGCAGCATGCATCAATCAGTGGGACTTCAACACAGTGGTCACTGGCGACATGACGCTCTATGCCAAATGGGGGTTGGCACAATACACCTTTAACAGTGAGACTGGTGAGCTGACCCTAAACTGGGGCGAGTTCAACAAGGACAACAAGTGGGGCAGCGATGTGCCCGCCGAGGCCGTCACGAGCGTCACCGCCACCAGCCAGGTGAGCTTCACGGGCGACTGCTCGCAGCTGTTCAGTGGCTTCCTCAATTGTACAAGCATGGATTTGGACAGTGTAAACACCAGCAATGCCACCAACATGAGCGCTATGTTCAGTGGTTGCTATAGCCTCACCTCGCTCAACATCTCGGGATGGAACACCAGCAACGTTAACAACATGGGCATAATGTTTCAAACTTGCACGAGCCTCACCTCGCTCGACATCTCGGGATGGGACACTGGCAAAGCCATTATTATGAACAATATGTTCACTAATTGCTCAAGCCTCACTTCGCTCAACCTATCGGGCTGGAATATAGCTCCTGGATGCAGCATGGGCATGATGTTCCAATTTTGCACAAATCTCACCTCGCTCGACCTCTCGGGGTGGAACATACACATGGTTTCTAATATGTCTGGCATGTTTTGTGGATGCTCTTCGCTCAAATCGGTCAATCTCTCGGGTTGGGTGATTGAATACACTGGAACTGCCAGCATGTTCCAAAACTGCTCTCAACTCACCACCATCTACACTACCACAAGCTGGAGTGCCATAAATGCCAATTATACATCTAACATGTTTAGCGGTTGTACTAATCTGGTGGGTGGCATGGGCACCACCTACGACGAGAACCACGTCGACATCGAGTATGCCCGCATCGACCGCGGCACTGCCGAGCCAGGCTATTTCACGGGCGTGTTTAAGCTCATCCTGCCCGAAGATGTGACCACCTCGGCAACCCCTGTCTGCACAATTGGCGACTCTATCTACTACGCCGCTGGCACCGCTGTCACTCTCACCTACAACGGCAATGTGCCCGAGGACCAAGTGGTTGTCTATAGCGTGAACGGGACCGCAATTGATGGCAACAGCTTCGAGATGCCGTTAGATGATGTCACCGTCACTGTTACATTTAATCCCGCAGTGGTGGTTGTGCCAGGTGACGTGGATGGCGACGGCGAGGTGACCACAGTAGATATCACTGCCATCTACAACTACCTGCTCAACGGCGACACCACCTACATCGACACCAGCGACGTTGACGGCGACGGCTACATCACTTCAGTTGATATCACCTTCATCTACAACATCCTGCTGGGCAATTAGTCAATGCATAATTCATAATGCACAATGCATAATTGTTCATAGTTCATAGTTCATAGTTTATAGTTTATAGTTTATAGTTCACAGTTTTGAGATTGCACTTCAACAACTTTTGCCACAGTCTTCGATAAACGAAAAACGATAAACGATAAACGATAAACGAACTCCCTTCCACTTTCCACCTATAAACGATTCCCGACTAGACAACTCATAACTCAAAACTATAATATTATGAAAAAGATTTTACTATTACTTGTGGCACTTCTTGCCACATCCACAGTTTGGGCTGCGGACTATATCACCGATGTGATGGTCATTGGCGGTTCTAAAAGCGAGGTTAACAGCTTGAAGACGACCTACACGTCTCAGGGCTGGACGGTCATCGACCAGGACCTGAACGCGGGTTGCGGCTCGAGCAGCGACTACATCTACCTGCTCTACAAGAAGGCGAGTGACGGAACCTCAGGCGCCACTTTTATCACCAACTTTCTAATCAGCACATCCGAAGGAACCGCTCCTAACAGTTTTATGGACAACGGTCGGGTATATTACCTTGTTGCCTACGACGGCAGCACCTATTTCAAGAACAACAAGGGCGACCTTAACAGCCATTGCGGCTCGGGAAGTGCTACTATACATCTCTACTACACCAAAGACTACACCGACGACCTCGGCACCGTAAAATCCATCTACTTCAACGACACACAAGAAGGAGGCGTTTCGGTAGATGGCAGCACAACAGGTTATGACCTCAACGCCGGTTGTGGGTCCAGCAGCGACTACATCTATATGCATGCCGAAAAGTCGCAGGGATGGACCTACACCAAGAATGCCTCTGGCACACAGTGTTATATCAACGGCTATGACGGACCCAAAGCCAATATTACCTCGATTACCATACCCACCACCCTCGACGGTGCGCAGGTGGCCAACTTCACAGGGTCGGTATTCAGCGGGTTCACCAACCTTGAGACAATGATTTTTAATGAAAACACGATAGTGAGCCAAATGCCGTCGGTGAATGGCTTAACCAAGTTTAAAAATGTAAAGACTTCAAATAGCTTAGGTAACAACAACACCCCACCCTCCATGACAAGCATACCGGCTTCAACGTTCGAGGGAACAGCCGTAATGGTAATTAACTTGACTTCCGTCACCAGTATTGGAAACTATGCGTTCAAAGGGTGCGGCAACCTTAAGGATGTGTATGTAAACTCAACACTCAATAATATAGGCAAACAGGTGTTCTATAATTGCAGCAGTTTGGCGCATTTTTGGTTTAACGGCACTGAGACACAGTGGAATGCAGTGTCGAAGGACAGCCAGTGGAGGAATGGCGCCCCCAACTTCACCGAGCACTGGCGCTGCACGGTGACCTTCGACGCCAACGGCCACGGCACCGCTCCTGCAGCACAGACCATCTGGTGCAAGTATGAAATGGTCACTGAGCCCACCGCTCCTACAGCCCCATTATGCACCTTCCAGGGTTGGTACACCGATGCGGCCTGTACCAATCAGTGGAACTTCAATTCTATAGTTACAGGCGACATGACGCTCTATGCCAAATGGAATGTGCAATATACCTTTGAAAGAGGAGTACTGACGCTCAATTGGGGCGAGTTCAACAAGGACAACAAGTGGGGCAGCGATGTGCCAGCCTCGGCCGTCAAGAGCGTCACCGCCACCAGCCAGGTGAGCTTCACTGGCGACTGCTCAGAGCTGTTCAAGGACTTCATCTATTGCACAAGCATGGAACTGAACAGTGTCAACACCAGCAATGCCACCAATATGAGCCATATGTTCGAAAACTGCGGATCTCTCCGAACGTTCAATATCTCGAATTGGGATACCGGCAATGTCACCAACATGAAAGGAATGTTCAGCAATTGTGGGATTTCCACCACCATTTTCAACCCTTTCAATATCTCAAGCTGGAATACCGCAAATGTCACAGATATGAGCGAGATGTTCAGAATGTGTAGGTTTACCGCCCAGCCTCTAGACCTCTCGGGTTGGGACACCGGCAATGTCACCGATATGAGTTTTATGTTTCAGATTTTTCAGAGCAACGACCCACTTAACCTCTCGGGGTGGAACACCAGCAACGTCACCAATATGTTCGATATGTTTATGACTTGCTCTCTCACCCCATCGATCAATATCTCGGGCTGGGACACCGGCAATGTCACTGATATGGAATGTATGTTCACAGGTTGCGTTAACCTCACCACCATCTATGTTACCACAAGCTGGAGTACTACGAATGTGATTTCTTCATCTAACATGTTTGACCACTGCAACAAACTGGTGGGTGGCATGGGCACGACCTACGATGAAAACCACAAAGACAAAGAATATGGTCGCATCGACCATGGCACCAGTCAGCCAGGCTATCTGACGGGCGTGTTCAAGCTCACCCTGCCCGGGGATGTCACCGCCTCGCCTGAACCCGTTTGCACTCTTAGCGGCAACAAATACTACTCCGCCGGCACCACTGTAACCCTCACCTACAACGGCGAGGTGCCCGAAGGCAAAATAGTTGTCTTTAGCGTGAACGGCAATCCCATTGAGGGCAGGACATTTGAGATGCCATTAAATGATATCAACATCACTGTCACAGTGACCGACCCACCACGCTACACCTTCAACAGCGAGACCGGTGAGCTGACCCTCCTCTGGGGCGAGTTCAACAAGGACAACAAGTGGGGCAGCGATGTGCCAGCCTCGGCAGTCAAGAGCGTCACCGCCACCAGCCAGGTGAGCTTCACTGGCGACTGCTCAGAGCTGTTCAAGGACTTCATCTATTGCACAAGCATGGAACTGAACAGTGTCAACACCAGCAATGCCACCAATATGAGCCATATGTTCGAAAACTGCGGATCTCTCCGAACGTTCAATATCTCGAATTGGGATACCGGCAATGTCACCAACATGAAAGGAATGTTCAGCAATTGTGGGATTTCCACCACCATTTTCAACCCTTTCAATATCTCAAGCTGGAATACCGCAAATGTCACAGATATGAGCGAGATGTTCCAAATGTGTAGGTTTACCGCCCAGCCTCTCGACCTATCGGGATGGGACACCGGAAATGTTACAAACATGAGAGATATGTTCGCTAACTTCAGTAACATTTACCTGCTTGACCTCTCGGGTTGGAACACCAGCAAGGTAACCGATATGTCAAGCATATTTTATTTGTGCACTATCACCCCATCAATCAATATCACGGGTTGGGACACTGGCAATGCCACCAATGTGGAAGGTATGTTCACAGGTTGCGCTCGCCTCACCACCATCTATGCTTCCACAAGCTGGGATGCAAGCAATATACCAGGTTCTACAGACTACATGTTCTATCGGTGCACAAATTTGGTTGGCGGCATGGGTACCACCTACGATGAAAACCACACCGATAAGGAATACGCCAGCATCGACCGCGGCGCAGAGCAGCCAGGCTACTTCACGGGCGTGTTCACTCTCACCCTGCCTGGGGATGTGACAGCCTCGGTAACTCCTGTCTTCACAATTGACGATACTGCCTACTACACCGCTGGCACCACCGTTACGCTCACCTACACTGGCAATGTGCCCGAGGACCAAGTGGTTGTCTATAGCGTGAACGGGACCGCAATTG
>CALDIG010000219.1 GCA_937904375.1 uncultured Prevotellaceae bacterium | reverse complement strand
TTTTCATTTTGTATTTCTCTCGGTTTGCACTAATTTTCGATAAATTAGGCTGCACCTCGGAAAAACTCAAATAAATTTGGTTTTTCTCTCGGTTTGCACTAATTTTGTCGTTTTAAGAGCGTGAATTATGGAAAAAGACAGACCTATACTCTATATCGTAGTGCCTTGCTTTGATGAGGAGGAGGCGTTGCCGCAGTCGCATGAGCGACTGTCACAACTCGTTTCAGGCATGGTTGAACAAGGCGACATTGCATCGCAGAGCAAACTACTCTATGTTGACGACGGTTCGCGCGACGACACTTGGGAAATAATCGAGAAACTGGCAGCTGAGAGCGACAGGGTGGCGGGTGTGAAACTGGCGTGTAACAGCGGTCACCAGAATGCGTTGATGGCCGGTCTTGCCGCCGCTGTGGAGCATAGCGACATCACGGTGAGCATCGATGCCGACCTTCAAGACGATATAAGCGTAATCCCCAAAATGGTAGAGCGTTACAAGGACGGCTGCGATATTGTGTTTGGCGTGCGAAAGGAGCGCAAGACCGACACCTGGTTCAAGCGCACCACAGCCAGCATGTTTTATCGCTTAATGAAGCGGCTGGGCGTTTCGACTATTGAGAATCATGCCGATTATCGCCTGATGAGTCGTCGTGCCGTGCTGGCGTTGCTCGACTACAAGGAGCGTAACCTTTTTATTCGAGGTATCGTCACCAAGCTTGGCTACAAGACCGACTGTGTGTATTACGACCGTTCGGCGCGCATCGCCGGCGAGAGCAAGTACCCTTTCAAGAAGATGGTGAACTTCGCCATCGACGGCATCACCTCGTTCAGCATGAAGCCTGTGCGCCTGGTGATGCAGGTGGGATTGCTTTTCCTCTTTATTGCCCTGATAATGCTGATTTATGTGCTTTGCGCTTATTTCATGGGCAGGGCAGTATCGGGCTGGCCGTCAATTATTTTGTCTATCTGGCTGGTCGGGGCTTTTGTGTTGATAGGGCTTGGCATCATCGGCGAGTATGTGGGAAAAATCTATACAGAGGTAAAGAACCGCCCGCGGTATAATATCGATACTACACTAGGGCTTGATGATTAGCTGACAAGCTGACGAGTAACAAACTGACAAGGCAATTGTAGTTTCTAGTCGTTTCTAGTTGTTTGACAATACACTTGTCTCGTTCGCTCGTCAGCTTGTAAGCTCGTCAGCTAAAAAACGAAAATCAATGCGGAGATTGCTGTTTTTGATATTGTTTACTCTGGCGGTGACGTTGCTGCCGGTAGCGTTTTTGTGGGGCGACCTGTGGCTGTCGAGCGACTTTGTGCATCAGGAGGTGTCGTTCATCCTTGAGGCTAAGCGCATGCTCGCCACCGGTGCGCCGTGGTGGTCGTGGAACACCTATCTAGGCAGCGATTTCATTGGCTCTTACGCCTTCTACACACTCACTAGTCCCTTTGTGTGGATAAACTGCCTGTTTCCTGAGTCGATGCTTGAAGTGGGACTCTCCATCACCTTTGCACTCAAATTCTTGTGCATGGGTTGGCTGTCGTGGCACTATCTTTGCAAGATGGGTGTGAGCCGTCAGAATTCGGCATTTGGCGCTTATCTTTTCACCTTCTCCTCTTTCAGCATCGCCTCGCTTTATTATTACCATTTTTATGAGCCAATTATGGCGTTTGTGCTATTGCTCATAGCCATAGAACGGTTGTTGAGGCATGAAAAATGGGGATTGACGTGCTTGGCTCTGGCATCGTTTGTCGTGACATTCGTGAATTTCTACTTTGCGATAGGCTCGATTATCGCAGCATTTATTTATGTGATTTTCAGGGTATTTTCGGGTGAAGTGGAGCTTACAAGCAAACTAGGAACAAGCAAACAAGGCAATAGTAGTGCCTCGTCAGCCTGTCAGCTCGTCAGCTCGTCAGCTTGTCAAATTATTTTAAAGGGTGTCGGAGCCGTGCTGGTGGGCATTTTGATGTGTTCGTTCCTTCTGTTGCCGGTTTATTACCAGATGTTGATTACCACTCGTGCTGAAGCGCAAAGCGCGTTCGACGCGACAGCTATGCTCAACCTTCTTGAGCGACTGCGCACGGTGTTTATGCCCAAGGTGGTGGAGGGCACAACGGTGTTTGTACCCGATGGCTCGGCATCATTCAGCAACGAGGCGTGCATCGCAGTGTTTGGACTGTCGCTGTCGCTGATTTATGCGTGGCGGCATCGCGATTGGCTGTCGTGGCTGCTGTTGACGCTGCTGGTTCTGTATCTCACTCCATTAAATGGCATCTTCACGCTGTTTACCAATCCGTTATATACCCGATGGGCATACGCTCTCACGTTGATTGTAGTGCTCTGCACGGTTCGCCAACTCGATGAGGAGAAAAACGTTAAAAGGGGAGTGCTGGGTTATGCGGTTCTGGCATCGCTGGTGGTGCTGGCTTTTGTTGTAAAGGTGCTGATAAGTAATGGTGGTCACCTTCCTAGTATCCGTTTTATTGCACTTATTGCCCTGTTTTTCGCTGGCATTGCCGCTTTGGTGCTTTGGGCTAAGGATAAACTGTCGCTGCGTTGGCTCAAGGTGGCGGTTGTGGCGTGCACAGTGGTGCAGATGTGGCTGTTCCTGTTTAATCTCGGTACCGACTCGTTATGGTATAACAGCTTGAAAAACAATGTGGAAAAAGGCGATGGAATAGTGACGGCGCGTTCCGATTTCAGGGGAGGAAAAAGCTTCTTGACCTATAATGCCGGATTGCTGCGCAATCAGCCAAGCGTGGAAAGTTACCACTCGGTGATTACCACTGGCGTTGATAGCCTATTCAAGACTGCGACATACGATTTCTGGGCAAAGAACAAACTGCGGGCAAATGTGCGTCAAGATGAGTTTGACGCGTTACTTTCGGTAAAGACGATTTATGACATTGACTCTGCGGGCAATGTGGTAAAACGTGATGCCGAACATTTTATTCCTATGGGTTTTGCCTTCGATAGCTATATTACTCGCAGCGAGTTTGACAAGCTCATGGGTGACACCACAGTCAATCTGCCGCTCGTGATGCTTAACAATGTGGTACTTGAAAATGACGAAGTGGAGAAGCTTGGCGACCTGCTCACACATGGCGATACACAGGCATTAAGTGACTTAGGTACTGTGGCTGCAAGCAGGAAGCAATGTGTGGCGACTGATTTCAAAGGCAGCAGTCACGGCTTTGAGGCAAAGGTAGCGTTGCCCGCCAAGAAGGTGATGTTCTTCAGCGTCCCTTATTCCAAAGGGTTTACCGCCACTATAGATGGGAAAGAAGCGCACATTTATCAGGCAAACCTGTGCATGATGGCGATTGAAGTGCCAAAAGGCGAGCACCTTATAGTCTTTGACTATTTCCCGCCAGGCTTAAAGACTGGTCTGTGGCTTAGCCTGCTGGGCATTCTCTTGCTGGCATTATTGATATGGCTAGGAGTAGCTAGGAGTAGCTAGGAGTAGCTAGGAGTGGCTAGGACACTTAAAACTTTCGGACGAGGCAGGCCTCGTCCCTACTTGACACTTTCGGACAAGGCATGCCTTGTCCCTACCTAAAACTTATAAAACCTATCTTCCTCTCAATATGTCGTTTATGCGGCTTAGCTGGTTGGGGATGCGGATTTGTTGCGGGCATTTCTTGAGACATTCTTCGCAATCCATGCACTGGTTGGCGCGCGACTCGGCAGGGAAATGGGCGAGATATTGCTCGGCAAACTGCTTTTGCTTGGTGCTGTAGTCGGGACTTGACTTCTCGGGCAGTGGCAGCAACTTGTTGTTCATCGCCTCGTTGTAGAATGCGAAGTTGCCCGGGATATCCACGCCATAGGGGCATGGCATACAGTAAGAGCATGTGGTGCAAGGCACGGTGGGGATGCCCGACATGGCATCGGCGATTCTCTCGAGCAGTTCGTTCTCGGCAGCGGTGCATGGCTCTAGTGGTGAGTGGGTTGCCACGTTCTCAACAAGATGCTCCATCACGTTCATGCCACTGAGGGTGGTGAGAATATTTGGATGCGAACTCACCCATCTAAAAGCCCATTGAGCAACCGTGTCGTTGGGGCGCACGGCTTTGAGTTGGTCAACCTGCTCTTGCGACATCTTGGAAAGCGCACCGCCGCGGAACGGCTCCATTACCACAGCTTGGATTCCCGCTTTCGCGAGTTTGTTGTAGAGGTACTCAGCGTCGGCATCCACCTTCCAGCCACCTTTCTCTAGCGAGGCGTGTCGCCAGTCGAGGAAGTTCATCTGAATCTGCACGAAATCCCAGTGGTAAGTGTCATTATGATCTACAAGCCAGTCAAACACCCTCACATCGCCATGATAGGAAAATCCCAGATGGCGTATGCGTCCTGCCTCGCGCTCCTTAACGAGAAAGTCGAGCAATCCGTTTTTGAGAAATCTGTTCTCGAAAGCTTCCATGCCGCCTTGCCCCACGCCGTGCAACAGGTAGTAGTCGATGTAGTCAACGCGCAGCATTTCAAACGAATTAGCATACATCTTCTTGGCGTTTTCCAAATCCCAATACTCCTCTTTATAGTTCGACATCTTGGTCGCTACATAGTATTTGTCGCGGGGATGACAGCTCAATGCAGCACCCACTATGCCCTCGTTGAGTCCGCCGCCATACATTGGTGCGGTGTCGAAATAGTTCACGCCGTGGGCAATGGCGTAATCCACGAGTTCGTTAACCAGCTCTTGATTGTCGCGCGGCAGGCGCATCATTCCGAAGCCCAGAAGCGAGATTTTCTCGCCTGTGCCTTGCTGGGTGCGGTATGTCATCAGGTTCTCGCCTGTGCCCACATTATCTTTACTCTTGGCAAGAGTTGTGAAAGGCTCAAACGCAATCATCGCCATTGCTCCGCCAGTCACGATGCCGGCTCTCTTTAGAAACTCACGTCGGTTTAAATTCTTCTTTCCCATGATATTGAATTAGTTATTAGTTTTTAGTTTAGAGTGGAGAGTGTAGAGTGTAGAGTGGAGAGTGCCCCGATCTCCGATCACCTATCCCCGCTTTAGTCATAAATTTGGCTGTCGGCGAGTTTGAACTTGCCGTTTTCTTTCACCACAGTCATGTCGTATTGCTGTGTGAATTCATTGCCTTCAGCGTCTTTGGCGAAGACTTGCACGATAAAACTTGTGGGATCTTCACTGCCTTTCTCAATCCTGTCGATACGCTCTACTTTCTCGCTCGTCTGGACTTCGCAAATCACATCGATAGCATTGTCTTGGTTGTTGCAGTTTTCGATGTAAGTGCTGTAGAAGTCTTCGGTGAGGTTTTTGCGGGCAAACTCTTGTGCCTCTTTGCCACTTAGCGTGATGTAGTACTCAAGGAAAGTCTGCAAGAAAGTAATTTCGTCTTTGTTGTCAACAACTTGAATAGTTACATCTGATGGTTTCGAGGACTGCTCTTCATCTTTCTTACACTTGCAGGCCGCAACGCCTATCAATAGGGCGGCGAGGATAGCTGCGCTTAGTAATGTCTTTAGTTTCATGTCTTTATATTGTTAAAAATGTTTTTATGCTTAAACTGGAAATATTATCAAGAACCAAGTGGCAGTGAGGGGTAATTGCCTCACTGGGGCAGGTGGTGGCGAGACCTATAACGCGCGCGCCGCTTGCCATGCCAGCTTTCAGGCCGTTGATAGAATCTTCTATAACCACGCAGTTTTTTATGTCGATGCCCAGCCTCTCGGCACCGAGCAGGAAGCACTCGGGCGATGGTTTGGGCTGGCTCACCATCTCGCCGGTGACGATGGCAGCAAAGAGGCTGGCGAAGTCGGGGTGCTGGGCATAAAGAGCTGCCATCTTGCTGCGGTCGCTGCTGGTGACGATGCAGCAGGCAATATTGTTGCTCTTCAACTCATCAAGCAGTTCAATAGCTCCAGGGAAATAGTCGTAGCGCATCTCACTCTGAAATTCGTTGAGCATGTCGTTGACCTGCTTGCGAAGCACCTCGGTGGGGAAGTAGGTGTGAAGGATATTGTGCAGGTTCGACCCTTTAATTACTTGAGCAAAACCCTCAACGCCAGTGGGGAAACGCTCATCTACCGCTTCCCAGAACTTCGTATAGATGCCCTCAGTGTCAATCAGTACGCCATCGAGGTCAAACAAAACGCCTTTCATTGTCTCTTTCTGTGCCATCTGGTTCGTTTTTATAGACGTAAGAACAAAAGTTCAAATTATCTTGACTTTTTCCCATCTATTTTTAAGCTACAAAGTTATGAAATAGTTTTCAGTTTATCGTCATTTGTCGTCTTTTTTTTCAGCAACTTCGGTTTTTAATTTTAGCAATGCTGGTAATAATTAAAGATTTTTGTAATTTTGCGCCATGAAAAAAATAATTATCATATTAATATGTGTCGTTGCGGCAGTGAATGCTTGGGCTGGCGACAAGGATGAGTATATCCAGGTTGACTGGTATCCGCTATGCACCGATAGCGTGGGGTGGAATATCTACACTGGCGGTTTCGTTATTGGTTGGGACAGCGCCAGTGGCATCGACGTGAACATGGGTCGAAGCATGGAGTTGGGATGGTTAAACGTGATAGGTGCGAAGTTCAAGACTCGACATGGTCAGCGCATCACCGCTGGTGTGGGCATCGACTGGCGCAATTTCAAGCTGTACAACGATGTTCGGTTCAATCAAGATGGCGACTACCTCTCGATTGCTCCTTATCCCGACGGTGCCAAGCCCAAGTCATCGCGTGTGAAACTGTTCTCTCTCACGGTGCCGGTGCTGGTGCGCCAACGTTTGTTCAGCACCGTTGACATCTTTGCCGGACCGGTAGTGAACTTCAACCTTCACGCCAGCTTCGAGACAATATATACCCTCAGTGGCGAGAGAGTTAAGGAGTCGAGCAATAAGATTCATCCTGTGCCAGTGACGGTTGATATCATGGGCGGCGTGAAGTGGAAATTCATTGGCGCCTACGTTCGCTATAGTCCCTGCCATGTGCTGCAAGAGCGTTATGCCGTTGCCTTCTCTCCCTTCAGCACTGGCATAATTATGGGATTTTAGAGTTAGCCGCTTCGCTAGTTATCCGCTTCGCTAGTTTTCAGAAAACTAGAGTTTTTTTTAGTTTAGGGTAGTATTTATGGTGGGTTCTATAAATTAAGAAAAAGTAATAATATGTGTTGGC
>CALDIG010000218.1 GCA_937904375.1 uncultured Prevotellaceae bacterium | reverse complement strand
GATAGGAGTTGATAGGAGTTGATAGGAGTTGATAGGAGTTGATAGGAGTTGATAGGAATGGATAGGAATGGATAGGAGTGTATAGGAATCTGGAACTTGCGGACAAGGCACGCCTTGTCCCTACTTAACACTTAACACTTAACACTTAACATCATGCTGTCGCTGTAATGATGGTTGCATTGCCGTTGAGGGTGAGGTGCTCAAAGCATGCTGGCACAAGCAGCGACTCGCCTTGCCTAATGGTCTCGCTCTTGTCCCCATCGTAGCTGATGGTTGCCTCTCCGTTGATGCACATCAGGCACAAGAATGCGTCGTGTGGCATAGGCACGTCGCAGTTTCCGTCAACAATGACCCGTCCCACGTTGAAGAAAATGCTATTGATGAGCGTGATGAGTCCCTTGTCGTCGGAGTAGTGACGCAGGCAGTCGCGGCTCACGGTGTAGTCGATGGCATCGATAGCTAGGTCAGTGTGCAGCTGGCGTGGCTTACCGTTGATGTCGAGGCGGTTGAAGTCATACACCCGATAGGTAATATCGCTGGGCTGCTGCACCTCAAGCAGCAAGTTGCCCGCCCCGATGGAGTGGATGCGTCCTGCCGGCAGAAAGAATATGTCGCCAGCATGAGTGTCGTGACGAGCGAGCACGTCGAGCAGAGTGCCGTCGTCAAGATGTCGCAAGTATTCCTGAGGGGTGATAGTGCGGCTCATGCCTGCCAGCAGTGAAGCTCCTGGTTGAGCATCGATGATATACCACATCTCGGTCTTGCCGCAGCAGTTGTGGCGACTGCGAGCGAGGTCCTCGTCGGGATGCACCTGCACCGAGAGGTCTTTGTTGGCATCGATAAACTTAATGAGCAACGGGAACTCGGTGCCGTGGGCGCGGTAGATGCGCCCTCCCACTAACTGACTGCGGTATTTCCTGATGAGCTGCCGCAGAGTGAGTCCCGCATCCTCGCCGTTGGCGACCACCGACTCATGACCTTTAAGTCCCGAAATTTCCCAACTCTCGCCCACGAGGTGGTTGTCGAGGGTAATGCCTTTGAAGGCAGCAATCATGTCGCCTCCCCAGAGCACAGTCTTGAGGTTCAGTTCAAAACGGAACAGCTGCGGGGTCAATATTTCGGGTCGTTTAGCCAATTTTACAAGTGGTTGATGCCATTAACCTGCAAAAGTACACAGAATTTTCGTAAAAAGACTAATCTCCCCCAAAAATAAAAAAAACTTAACATTTCATAGTTTAGAAGCGAATATCAAAATATATAAGTAATTTTGCACTACTTTTGTCAATTTTTTGTGTCTCGAAGATTGCAACAAGTGTCTTGAGAATAGCGTAATTTTAAGAATGACAGCACGTAACAAGAAATTAGCTTGGTGGATTGCGGGGACGGTAATTGCCGTTCTGGTGCTGTCCTATATCTTTATCCCGCCAGTTCATAAACTCGGAGACAAGCTGCTGGGCAGGAGCGAGAAGGAATATCCCAAGCCCGACTCCCTCAAGGTTGACGAGTTTGAGTACGGCGCTCCGCAAGACCTCAAAGGCGAGATTATTGATGTGCCTCGCGACTCGTTGCTCGACAGCCTCATGCTTGCCGACACCACTCTCATGCCTGTTGACGGACCGCCACCCGCTCCCATTCCAGGGTTTGGAGATAATGAACAGCTGCCTCCCATGCCCAGCGACAGCGACCTGCCAATTAAAATTGCTCCCGTCAAACCCGAGAATATGCCCATCAGTATCGACGATATAGAGCATTATGTTTCGAGTAATGCCTCGGTAAATGCCAAACTCACGGCATGTCGTGAGAACTATAAAAAACTGCATGACCTATACAGCGAGTTTGTGACGCATCCCACATCAGAATACCAAGAAGTGGGCACCAAGCGCAAGAAAGAACTGCTCGATCAGTTGTCGCAACTAATGAAAGCCGCCCAAAGTGCTAACGACAGCAACTGCGAAGAAGAGACCGCCGCCCTGCGTCGAGAGGTGAATAAGATGAAATTCTGAGACTAAATTTATCATAAAAAACTTTCTTGTGATGTAAAATATAAAGACTTGAAATATAATGGAAAAAAACTTACTAGACAAGCAATTGATAGGCACCGTTACGGTGCGAAGTGTGGTCACTTTTGTGCTCGCAATACTGGCGTTTGCCGCCATCTCGTGGATATATTTCTATCCCAGCGTGGGTAATGGCTATGTACTGCAGCAGCATGACGTGATGCAGGGAAAAGCCAACGGCCAAGAAGCTAAAGAATATCAGGAGGAACACAATGGCGAAGTCACTCGATGGACTAACAGTCTATTCGGCGGCATGCCCACCTTCCAGATTGCTCCGAGCTATAAGAGCACTTCAACAATCAACACTATCGGAAAGATTCTCACACTTGGCCTACCAAGTCCAGTGAGCTGGGTGTTCCTGCTTATGCTGGGATTCTTCATCCTGATGCTTGCGTTTGACATGAAGTGGTACTTGGCGGTGCTTGGCGCTATCGGCTATGCCTTCTCGTCTTATTTCTTCATCATCATCGACGCGGGTCACATCTGGAAACTCTTGGTACTGTGCTACATCCCACCCACGATAGCCGGCATCGTGTGGGCTTATCGAGGCAAATATCTGCTCGGAACCGCTGTGGCGGCATTATTTGGTGCGCTCCAGCTTCTCAACAACCACGTGCAGATGACATACTACTCACTATTCATTATCGTGCCGCTAGTGATTGCTTTCTTGGTTATTGCCATCAAGGACAAGAAAATGAAGCAATGGGGCATCGCCACCGCATGCATGGCAGTGGCAGCAGTGTTGGCTCTGGGAGCTAACGCCTCTAACCTCTATCTCTCAAATAAATATGCCAAAGAAACTATGCGTGGCGGACATAGCGAGCTCACTCAGGATGACGATAAAGCTAAACAAGAGAGCGAATTGTCATCCAATGGCGGTCTGAGCAAAGAGTATATTACTCATTGGAGCTATGGCATCGACGAGACTTGGACATTGATGGTGCCTAATGTGAAGGGTGGAACGACCAATAAGACGCTTTATGATGTTGATGTAGCTCAAGAGAAGGCTGAAGAAAGTAATATGAGTGTTGAATCCATGCAGTTATTTCCCCAGTATTTTGGCGACCAACCAGGAACAAGCGGTCCAGTATATGTTGGTGCTTTAATATTTGCCTTGTTCATCTTGGGTCTCTTTGTAGTTAAAGGTCCTGTTAAGTGGGCGTTGCTGGTAGCTACCATCTTTTCTATTTTGCTTTCTTGGGGACATAACTTTAATGGGGTTACCAACTTTTTTATTGACTACTTCCCAATGTACAACAAGTTCCGAACGGTGGCGAGCATACTTGTCGTTGCAGAGTTCTGTATTCCACTTTTGGCCGTGTTGACTCTTAAGGAGATGTTTGTTCAAGAAAATTTCTTCAAGAAATACAGCAAACACATCTATGGAGTGTTTGGCGCTTGTGCTTTGCTTTGCTTATTATTTGCTGCTAAACCAAGTATGTTTGGTGGTAGTCCCACGAACTATGATGCTGTATATATGAATTCCATAACAAGAGGGCAAATAAATATGGATGAATTGCTGAAAGCTTATCCAGGCATTATTCCCGTGGTAAAAGCCATTCGTGCAAGTTTGGTAACTAGCGATGCTTGGCGCAGTCTATTTATTATCGTGCTGGGGTTTGGTGTAATAATACTTTTTAAGTTTAGAAAGCTAAATCCAATTGCAGCGAGTTTGATTATTGCTGGTATCGTACTTGTGGACATGTATGCTGTCAACAAGCGTTATCTCAACGAGGATAGCTTTAAAGACCCTGCCACTCTGCCGGCAACAACCTTTGAGAAGACCGCTGCCGATGCCACTATTCTTGCCGACACCACACAGAACTATAGGGTTCTTAATCTGCCAGATTTTGGTGGAGCTCGCTCAAGTTATTTCCACAAGACAATTGGCGGTTATCATGCTGCCAAGCTCACCCGATATAACGACCTTATTGAGCGACAAATTGCAAAAAATAACATTGCTGTGCTTAACATGCTCAACGCCAAGTGGTTTATTTTAGACCCCCAAACTGCTCAGCAAAATCCCGACGCTCTTGGCAACGCATGGTTTGTGGATACATTGACTTTCGTCAAGACTGCCGACGATGAGATGAAGTTCCTCGACAACTTTGACCCGGCTACTCAGGCTGTTGCCGATGTGAAGTTTAAGGACACTCTGAAAGACGCTAAGCCCAAACAGGATGGCGACACCATCTATGAGACCACATACGCCCCCAACAAGCTCACCTATCACGCTCACAGCGATAAAGGCGGCTTGGCGGTGTTCAGTGAGATCTACTTCCCATGGGGCTGGACTGCCACCATCGATGGTAAAGAGGTGCCCATAGGCCGCGTGAACTATGTGCTGCGCGCCCTCCAGGTGCCTGGCGGCGACCACACCATCGTCTTCACCTTCGACCCGCAAGAGGTTCACAAGACCGAGACAGTCGCCAAAACTTCGGTATGGCTGATACTGCTTCTCGTCCTCGGAACCCTTGGCTGGGCAATCTACTCTGGTCTGCGCCGCAAGGATGAGGACGTGCCTGTATTGCCTGAAATAGAGGCTCAGACTAGCAACAATGTGGTAACTGGCGGTCAAGAAAAAGCTCAAGACAAAACTCGCAAGTCCATTGACGAGGTGAAATCAAGAAAAAACAGAAAACGCTGATTTATTTAAGAGTCTTAGAAAAAAAACAAAAACCGTGAACTCTTAACTCAAAACTCTGAACTCAAAACTCAAAACTCAAAACTCAAAACTAATAACTGTCTTGGGGCGCATCAAGAGATACCGCACGGCGTTGCGCCGTCATCACCGCAGCAAGGGGCATGGCATACATTCCCCTTTTGCGTACAGTTTCGTGCGCTTTGTGCTGCGAGAGCAGTCGCCTTACTATTGCTACAGCGACATGGGCGAGACGCGTCAGGCGGTAATCGATACTTTGCGCGATGTCAAGAACCACCCTCGGGTGATGTCGTTCAAGGGCATGAAGATGCTGTTTCGCATCACTAATCATTTTAATCCCCTTGAAATAATGCAGGTGGGGTCCTGCTACGGCTTAACGGCGACATGCATGCTCAATGTGTCGTCGCAGAGCCGGCTGTGGCTCTACGAGCCGCACATCGACGCTTTTCCCGTGACTGGCAACGTGCTGGCACCTTATCTCGACAGCATCGAGTGTTACAACAGTCTGGATGTGGCGTTTGATGACTATGCGCAAGTTGTGGGCGATGATGCCATGCCCTTTGTCCTTGTAAACTCTTTACCCGAAAGTGCCGACTTTGAACCCTTGAGACAGCGCCTCACGTCGATGCTTCAAGGCGATTGCGTGCTGGTATTCCGCAACATCCACCGCAGTGTGGCAGTGAAGAAACTATGGCAACACCTCAAGCAGGTGATGACACACGGTCAGTCGTTCACCAACGAAAAGACAGGTGTAATTGTTGCCAGGCGCTCGCTCAACCTCGAGCATTTCTTCCTTTGGTTTTGAAAAAGGACTAATATGAACTCATTTTTGCAAAAAGATGTTTAATCAACTTTGATTTTGGTTAAAAAGTTGTTAATAAGAATTAAATCGATTGCATTGTCTTTTGTTGGTTTTGCAAAAATCGTGGAAAGTTGCTAATTTTGCAATGAAAATAAAGGACACAACATTCATCATTATAATATAACCATCGTAATTAATACATTCCTTTTTAGTTGTCTGCGTCTGCTTTGTTTGAAAAGCGGGCGTAGGTTTTTTATAGACCGATTATTTGGAACAGCACAAAGATGTTCTGGTCATAAAATACAACAACACACCCGAGCCACAAAACAACTCGGGTGTGCTTGTTTCGGTTCAATAGCAACTACATCGTCACCTCTTGTTTGTTCTGATTTGGAAGGAACTCACGGTGTAGAGCTGGTCGCCGTTGGAGAAGCTGATGTTGAAGTCGGCAACGCCATTTTTGAGTTTATTGGTTGCTACCACCTCGGCTTGATAGCGCACGGCCTTGCCTGGTCCCAGCTCGCTGATAATGGCAGTGGGCGAGAGATAAATCTGCTTAGTCCCCGACACTGTGATTACCGGTGCGAGGTCATAGACATAGTCGCTGCCGCCATTGCGAATCTCGAAGATGAGCTTGGCGTGCTCACCAGCGTCGATGCAGTTGTTGCTGATGCTCTCAGCTAGACGTATGTTCTCCACATAGATGTTGGAGTAAGGACTGTAGGAATTGTTCTGATGATAATCATCGTAGTCATAACCATTGTAGTAATCGCTGGTGCGGTTGTCGTTTTGAACCTTTGGAGTAGTGGCTGCTGCGCCAATCACGCCGCCAACAACCATGCCTGCCAGCCTGCCTACACTGCTGCCACGCCATCCACCGCTAATGCTTCCTATTGCCGAACCAAACATGCCTCCCACCGAAGCTCCGGTAGCGACACCATAGAACTGGTTGGCCGACGAGCAGCTGCTCATCACTATCAAAGCGGCACTCATCACTGAAATCAATGTCTTTTTCATAATAGCTATTATTTTTTAGTAAACAAGTTTACAAGAAAACGAGCAAACAAGTCAATATATACTTCTTTGAACTGTTTAACTTACCTGGTTAAATTTCACGATGCTAAAGTAGTAATAATCAAAAAATATGCCAAATTTATTAGACAAATAGGCACAAAAAATCGCCTAATCTAACATTTTTTAGACATTTTTATTCGGGCTTGGTTTAACTTGTAATGAATAAATAGCTGTTTCATGTGCTTCAAATTTGGAAAAATAGTATTATTTTTGCGCATATTTTTGAGGAAATGGAGATTATAAAAGGCGACAGGTTGCTTAGCAAGGCTCAGTGCCAGGCATTGAGGGGGATAGCCATTTTAGGCATCTTCCTGCACAACTTCT
This sequence comes from uncultured Prevotellaceae bacterium, assembly GCA_937904375.1. Lineage (GTDB taxonomy): Bacteria > Bacteroidota > Bacteroidia > Bacteroidales > Muribaculaceae > Sodaliphilus. Next base: position 30,365 of record CALDIG010000218.1, on the reverse strand, counting down.
GCCACCTGCTGCGCGGAAGCAATGAGGAGAACGAGTTTGAGTTTCTCTCGGAGCGTGCCAGCAATATGTGGGAATACTGGACTGGTGGCAATATCGACGCGTTCTTTCCTATTCATTTCCTCTCCTTCTTCGGGCATTACGGTGTGCCCATGTTCCTTTTCTTGAGCGGCTATGGCCTGGTGATGAAATATGAGCGGTGCGAGCCGTCAGAGCCGTCCAGGGCTGACGCTGCCAAGTTCTTGGGCAGTCATTGGCTCAAGCTGTTCAGGCTGATGATTTTAGGCTTTGTACTCACTGTTATCACCTACTTGGCGTGCGGACTGGAGTGGCATGGGTGGTGGGAATATCTCGCTCAGGCGACGATGTTGTCGAATGTCGTTCCCTCTCTTGCCGACGCTCACACCCCCTCTCCTTATTGGTTCTTTGGCGTGATGGTTGAGGTGTATATCATCTATAGGCTGCTGATATATCCTTTCCACGACAAGCGCGAGTCGCTATGGCGATGGCTCGTGCCATTGTTACTTATAGTTCTCACTTGGCTGCCGCAGGCATTCATGGAACCTCATCGCAACATGCTTGTGTATGTGCGTCACAATGCAGCGATAGCGATGCTGCCGTTTACTATGGGCGTGCTTGCCGCTCGCTATGGGTGTCCACAGTTGCCGCGATGGTCGCTTGCCTTAGTAGCGGTAGTCGCACTACCTTTAATGGCGGTTTTCAGCATGAACTATCAACTGTGGCTGTGGATTCCCGTGGTGGTAGTTACTGGTAGTGTAGCTTTCGTCAAGTGGCTTGAGCCGTGCCGAGGGCTGTGCGCCACCACCATTATCATGTCCCCGCTGAGGCAAGTGGGCATGCTCTCGTCAATGATTTTTGTAGTCCACTCCATCCCGCGTATGCCCATATACGAATTTGTGCTAAAAACTCACAACGGCTTGTTGTTAATCGACTATGCCTGGCTCGCACTCTACATCATGCTGACCTTAGCCCTGGCGTGGCTTTATAGGAAATGCTTAATGCACAAAATTTAATGCTCAACCTCCAACGCTTATTGTGCAAGTTAGCAACTTGCCATACCGCACTATGGTATTGTGTTTTAGCTTTATGACAGGAAATGAACAACTCAGGCGACACGTTTAGCACTAGTCGCCTGAGTTTTAGTTGTATTGATAATCGGTATTACTTTGACATTTCTTCGAAAGTCTTTTTGATGATACCCACCGCTTTTAGAATCTCTTCCTTGTTGATGCACAATGGAGGAGCGAAGCGGATGATGTGGTCGTGGGTGGGCTTGGCAAGGAGGCCGTTGTCACGCAGCTTGAGGCAGATGTCCCACGCTGTCTTGCCCTTGATGGGAGTGGTGACGATGGCGTTGAGCAAGCCGCGTCCGCGCACCTCAACGATGAACGGAGAGTTGATTTTCCTGATTTCCTCACGGAAGATTTTACCCATCTTGTCGGCGTTTTGAGTGAGCTTCTCATCCTTGACCACTTTGAGGGCCTCGATTGCCACCTTGGCTGCCAAGGGGAAGCCGCCAAATGTAGAGCCGTGCTCGCCAGGTTTCACGTTGAGCATGATGTCGTCGTCGGCAAGGCAAGCCGAAACGGGAAGAACACCACCACCAAGGGCCTTACCCAGAATCACGATGTCGGGACGGATGCCGTCGTGCATAGAGCAGAGCATCTTGCCGGTGCGGGCGATACCGGTCTGAACCTCGTCGGCGATGAAGAGCACGTTGTGCTCGTGGCAAAGGTCGAAGCATTTCTTCAGGTAGCCGTCATCGGGCACGAACACGCCAGCCTCACCCTGGATAGGCTCGGCGATAAAGGCGCACACCTCTTTGCCGTGTTTCTCAAGCGCTTTCTTCAAAGCCTCAGGATCGTTGTAAGGAATGCGGATGAAACCAGGAGTCAATGGACCGTAGTCGGCAAACGAACTTGGGTCGTCGCTCATGGTGATGATGGTGACGGTGCGACCGTGGAAGTTGCCACCGCAGCAAATTATCTTGATTTTATCGTTAGGAATTCCTTTCTTTGCTACACCCCAGCGGCGGGCGAGCTTGAGAGCGGTCTCCACACCCTCGGCACCAGTATTCATGGGGAGCACTTTGTCATAGCCAAAGTACTGGTGCATGAATTTCTCATACTCGCACAGAGCGTCGTTGTAGAACGCGCGCGAGGTGAGACACAGGCGGCTTGCCTGGTCCTTGAGAGCTTTCACGATGCGTGGGTGGCAGTGACCTTGGTTCACAGCACTGTAAGATGAGAGGAAGTCAAAATATTTCTTGCCTTCAACGTCCCACACATAGATGCCTTTACCCTTGGTAAGCACCACGGGCAGTGGGTGGTAGTTGTGAGCTCCGTACTTCTCTTCCATAGCCATGCAACGCTTGCTGGCCTCGCCAATCACGTTTTTCTTTGTAGTAGCTTTTTTTTCTGTTGGTTTAGTTTTTTTGCAAGTAGCCATAATTAGTTGATTTTATAAATAATTGTTCTGATTGTGCAAAATTAATTCTTTTTTGCCGAAAAAATCAAGAAACACCGTAAAATAATATGCAATTTTTGTTAATGCAATCATTTTTTTGATTATTTTTGTGCTTGACTTTCAATGAAAGAATAATGATAGAACGACACATTATAATTGACAATGTTGACCCTGTGGTGTTTTATGGGGTGAACAACAGCAATATTCAACTTATCCGCAACCTGTTTCCCAAGATTAGGATGGCTGCCCGCGGGTCGGTAATCACCGTCATTGGCGATGAGGCCGAGACCGAGAAGTTTGAACGTGACATCAAGCAGCTTGAGGACTATTGCGCTACTTACAACATCCTTCCCGAGGATGTGATCCTCGACACCATCAAGGGACTGCCTCCCAAAGAGCTGAAGATGGACGATGTGATAATCTATGGCGTGAACGGCAAGCCCATCAAGGGTCGCACTCCCAACCAGCAGCTGATGGTCAAGACCTTCAACGAGAACGACCTGACTTTTGCACTTGGTCCTGCCGGAACAGGTAAAACCTACCTTGCCGTGGCACTGGCTGTGCGCGCGTTGAAGAACCGTGAGGTGCGCAAGATTATACTGTCGCGTCCCGCGGTGGAGGCAGGCGAGAAGCTTGGCTTCCTTCCTGGTGACATGCGCGACAAGATTGACCCTTATCTGCAGCCTCTCTACGATGCCCTTGAGGACATGATTCCCGGTGCCAAACTCAAGGAATATATGGACACCAACGTCATCCAGATTGCTCCCCTCGCCTTCATGCGCGGTCGCACTCTCAACGACGCCATCGTGGTGCTCGATGAGGCGCAGAACACCACCACTCACCAGATTAAGATGTTCCTCACCCGCTTGGGTATGGGCTCGAAGATGGTGATTACCGGCGACACCACCCAAATTGACCTGCCTCGCAGCGTGACCTCAGGCCTCATCCACGCCTTGAAAGTGCTCGACGGAGTGAAAGGCATAGGCAAGATAGAGTTTGGCAAGAAAGACATCGTGCGTCACCAACTCGTGCAACGCATTGTCGAAGCCTATGAACACTTCAATACTATTAACAAACTGGAGGAGACTTCTTTAGTGGAAAGTTCCAGGTAATCTAGATATTCTAGTATTTCTAGAAAAACTAGAATAAGAAGTAAAATGAAGGTTGAGGAAATAAAGCCATATAGCAGTGAGGGCGAGAAGGCCCGGCAGGTGGAGGATATGTTTGACAGCATCGCACCCGCCTACGACTTCATGAACCGCGCCATGACGCTGGGCATCGACCGCTGGTGGCGGCGCGTGGCGGTAAAGATGGTGAAGCACAGCAAACCTCGACGCATCCTCGACGTGGCGACCGGTACCGGCGACTTTGCTATTGACCTTTACCGCAAGATAAAGCCCGATGCTGTGATGGGCATCGACCTCTCGCAAGGCATGCTCGGCGTGGCACGCAAGAAGATAGCAAAGCGCGGCCTTGGCCATGCCATCACCGTGCAGCAGGGCGATTGCTTAGCACTGCCATTTCATGATGAGAGTTTCGACGCTGTGACAGTAGCTTTCGGGGTGCGCAACTTCGAGCATCTGCTGCAAGGATACGAGCAGATGCACCGCGTGCTCAAGCTTGACGGAATGCTATGTGTGATAGAACTCTCCACACCTCGCAACCGTGTGGTGCGGTGGCTCTACGACCTCTACACGCTTCACATCATCCCGTGGTTTGGTGCTCTGAAGTCGCACGACAAAAGCGCCTACCGCTACCTGCCGCAGAGCATCGCCGCCGTGCCGCAAGGTGACGATATGCTCTCCATCATGCGTGAGGCGGGCTTCAAAAACTGCAAGGTGAAGCGGTTAACATTAGGCACTTGCTCAATCTACACTGGCGAGAGGAGAGAATAGCCGTGTTCCGTCTGTTGCGATGCCATCGCAACAAACTAAACAAATAACTAAAAACTAAAAATATAATGGCAAAGATTAAGACTATTGGCGTGTTGACTTCGGGAGGTGATGCTCCCGGCATGAACGCCGCTATCAGGGCGGTGACACGCTCGGCGATTTTTAACGGGTTTAAAGTGAAAGGCATCTATCGCGGATATCGCGGACTGGTGGAGAACGAGATTGTGGATTTTGAGGCTCAAAATGTGTCAAACATCATCCATCATGGCGGCACTATCCTGCGCACGGCACGGTGCAAGGAGTTTAAGACCGAAGAGGGCAGGCAACAGGCTTACGATAACATGAAGAAGCACGGCATTGACGCGCTGGTGGTAATTGGCGGCGACGGCTCGCTCACAGGAGCAAGGCAGTTTGCCAGCGAGTTTGACGTGCCCATTGTGGGCATTCCCGGCACTATCGACAACGACCTCTACGGCACCGACCACACCATTGGCTACGACACCGCACTCAATACCATCATGTGGTGCGTGGACCGCATCCGTGACACCGCCAACAGCCACGAGCGCTTGTTCTTCATCGAGGTAATGGGACGTGAGGCAGGTTTCCTAGCCCTCAACGGCGCCATTGCCGGCGGTGCCGAGGCTGCCATCATTCCTGAGATCTCAATTGAGCATGACCAGTTGGCTGAACTCATCAGGAGCGGTTTCCGCAAGAGCAAGAAGTCGGCGATAGTGCTTGTTGCCGAGAGTCCCATCACTGGTGGCGCTATGGGGCTTGCCGAACGTGTGCGCAATGAGTTCCCGCAGTATGATGTGCGCGTCACCATTCTTGGTCACCTGCAGCGTGGCGGCAGTCCCACAGCTCAAGACCGCATCCTCGCCTCTCGCATGGGCGACGCGGCAATCGATGCCCTGCTTGAGGGCCAGCGCAATGTGATGATAGGCGACGACGACGAGCAGATGGTGTATGTCCCATTCAGCAAAGCCATCAAGAATAACAAACCCATCGACCGACACCTGCTTGAGACACTAAAGCGACTGTCGATATAATCTAGGTTAATGTTTTGGCAATATAGCAGTTAAGAGCGCTAAGTAATTTACTTAACGCTCATTGCTGTAGCCCATAGCAGAGTCGAACTGCTCTTTCAAGAATGAAAATCTTGCGTCCTAACCGATAGACGAATGGGCCCAAAACCGTCTTTTCGCAAAAGCGACTGCAAAATTAGGTCAAATTTTTGAAACAGCAAAATTTATTTTGCTCAAATCGTTAAAAGACAAAGTTTTTTTGGTTTTTGTGAGTTAATTTGCGTTATTTACTGTAACTTCGTGGCGAGAAAAAAACTCACGTCCATGCAGGAGAAACTCAGTGGCATAGTAATCAACGTTATCAAGTATAACGAGAAGCACAACATCGCCCACATCTACACCGACAAACTGGGGATGCTGGCGTTCTTGGTGCGCCAGGGCACGACTCATGCCGCGAGGATGCGCAACGCGATGTTCATGCCACTGTCGCTGCTGGAGTTTGAGGCGCGGCTGCAGCCCAACCGCGACCTGGGCACGCTTCACGACGTGAGGCGCGTCAACACGCTGATGTCAATCTACAGCGACCCTATGAAGAACGCCATAGCGATGTTCCTGAGCGAACTGTTGTCGCACACTATTCAGGAGCAGGAACAGAACATGGTGCTCTACAGCTTCATCAAGAGCTGCATCATCAGGCTCGAGCAGATGAGCGGCAGCGTCGCCAACTTCCACATCTGCTTCCTCTACCGCCTGGGGCAATTCATCGGCATCCAGCCCGACATCGACAGCTACCGCGAAGGATACTGGTTCAACATGAGCGAGGGCGTCTTCACGCAGTCGCCACTTCCAGGCATGAAATCGCTGCCTCCCGCCCAGGCTCAGGTGCTGCCGCTGCTCTCGCGCATGACCTTCGACAACATGCACCACTTCAAGTTCTCACGCGACCAGCGCAACGAGATACTTGAGATGATACTCAGCTACTACCGCCTGCACCACTCCACCATGGGCACCCTGCGCTCGCCCGATGTGCTCAAGCAGCTGTTTATCTGATAAGAGAAAAGGGGGTGATGTTTTTTCCACAATTTTATTGCCATAAACTATAATAATTGAAGAAATGTCATTAACTTTGTGTTTTTAAATCCAGTGGCTCCATGAAGTGCATTAATTGTTTTAGAGAGATAGCTGATGGCTTGAAATTCTGCCCTAAGTGCGGCTTCAAGCAGCCCGATGACCGCGAGGCTTACGAGCAGGAGCATCCCGAGCTTGCCGACGCCCTTCCTGAGGAAGAGATTCTTGAGAAGCTGGAACATGCGTCAATAGTTCCGCTCACCGCTATGTCGCGAGAGGAGTTTGTGGAGTCAATAGCCAGTGACCCGCATCGCGAGAGCATCGTCAAGATGGTGGATGAGGGCATAATAAAATTTGGGCTTGAGGAAAAGAACGACCAGGAGCGGTGGATAGCCAAATGCAGCGAGCTAATTAGCAACAAGCAAGGGTTCTATCCTTATTTCGTGCAGCTGCTGTCCCAGCAATATGATATGGCCCGTGACCTGCTCTTTAACCAGGCTTCTTACGGCATGGACTTTGCCACTGCATCCGAGAAAAAAGCCAGCGACAACGAGTTGCCTGCCGCCGATATGCCCGACCTTCCACCACCATTGCCGACGCATAGCGAGACTCGCAAGCAGCATGACGAATTGCAGAAAAAAATACAAGATACTACCAGCTACATGCAATCGGGTGATAGTACAGGGAAAACAGCTGTCATCTGCCCGATATGCTACAGCCGTCTTTTGCCAGGCACAAAAGAATGCCCAAACTGCCACCAGCTATTAGACTGGAAGGGGACGCCCAACGGTGGAGCTGTAGCTTTTGCAAAATCCCACAACTCACCCACACAAAAGGCTCACGAGAAGAAGGACGAAGATGGCAATTCATGGATTGTACCACTCTTGATTGTCGCTGGATTAGTCGTAATTTTAATTATTAGCTCAAGAGGTTGTAATGAGAGCAACAACGCGCAAATGAGCGACTCTATAGCGACGAGCTATGATTATTATTCCATACCTGCAGAATCGGCACCGGCAATGGATACAGAGGATGCTGCGGTTTCTCCCGCCTATCAATATTCTCCGGCACAGGAAGAATATGATGAGTATAATGAATACGATGAATATGAGGAGTATGAATACGATGAATACTATGATGGTTACAGTTACAGCTATTGACGCAAGTTATTGCAAGCGATAAAGTGATGACCGGCGTCTCGTTGTGGGGCACCGGTCATCTAATTTTGTGATAAGAGAAATTCTTGTGTTAATCCTTTTTAAGCGTTGTCATGTTAAAGCTCCTCGGTAGTGTGGAGGTGCTGCACATATACGGCCTTCATCATCTTCTTGCGGTTGATTACGCTGGGCTTCTCAAACTGCTGACGCTGGCGCAATCTCTTGATGATGCCAGTGCGCTCGGTTTTTCTCTTAAATTTTTTCAAGGCGCGCTCAATGTTCTCGCCTTCTTTAATAGGAACGATAATCATAATTTTGTTTTTTATAAATTGTTGTGAATTAATATGTTTTCTTTTACTGTGGCGACAATCGCCATGCGCTGTGCCACACGTGGCAGTCGCACTAAAGTAATTTGGCGTTCTGAGCCAAAAAGATTGTCATAAAAAGTGATTGTTAGATAAAATACTCTCACTCGAAAGAACTAGAGCAGGCTCAGTTCATTGTTCGCTTAAATGCATTTTTCCGCTTTTCGTTATCCCACTCGCACAATCATCAGCCGATTGCACCAGCAACTAGGCAGTGCGGAAGACTGCCGAAAAAAGGATTATATGTCTGTTATTCAGTATTCTGTGGCGGTTAAAACAAACCTCCTTTCAATTTTGTGCGTGCAAAGGTAATAATTTTTTTTAAATTGCAAAACATATTTGGAAAATAATGAGTTTTGCAGTGCAACCGACAAGTGCAGAATCAACCTACAAATGAGTTGTGAATTTTTTGTGAAGTCGCTGCTGGCGGATGTGAGACAGAGATGTATAGCCCCCAGTGCTAGATGCTTCACTTGCTATTACTCGTTACACATCTGGTACTGGGGGCTTAGAGGTCAGGCTTCGGCTGAATAGGAACTTGTGTTACAAATCTACTGCCTTGTCAGCTAGTTTGCTAAATATTTCCCAGCATTATGTCGTAGATGGCAGTGATGTCGGCAGCGGTGACATCGCCGTCGCCGTTCACGTCATAGGCAGTGCCATAGTTGGTAGAGCCATCAAGCAGATGGTCGTAGATGGCAGTGATGTCGGCAGCAGTAATATTTCCGTCACCGTTCACGTCGCCATAAACCGCCGGCTTGGTCTCGATGATGCCCAGCAGTCCGCTCTCGGTGTAATATCCTCCGTTGACGAATGCAAAGTCGCTGGTCTGTGGTGCTCCGTGGTTGCTGAAGACGATTCCCGATGGCACATCCTGGCTGCTGGTGGTCCATCGGTAGATGTTCTTGCCGCTTGGGGCTACACCTGCCACATCGATGAGTCCCTGTCCAGGCCATGCACCGCCGGTGAAATTGGCGCCGCCATTGTTCCAAATCCAGGTGTATGGCTCATAATACTGATTTGCCTCGAAGTATACAAATTGCTGTCCGTCAATCCATGTGGCACACGAGGGGATGTCGGCAACTGTCAAGTCCACATACTGCGATGTGACATTTGTTGCGGTGTTGGTGCCGTTATACTCGAAGTAGGAGTCCGACGACAAGCTCTTGATGTCGGCAGTTTGATGTTCACTACCACCTTCGCCATCGTTGAAGATGATGTTGATGGGTTTCACTTCGTAGGTATAGGTCCACCACTTCACGCCGTCGATGGTTTTGCTGGTAGTCATTACGGTGCCTGGCCAGTCACCGTTGTGCTGTGTGCCGTCATCTTCCCATGAGTATATGTGAGGAGCAGAAGCCGCCTTGCAATATATTGTAACTGTATTGCTTGTGTTGCCGCTGCTGGTACCAGTAGCCTCCACAACATTGTAGTTGCGAGTCACAATACCCTTCACCTGGTCGCCAACAAGCAGACCGGCTTTCACGGTCACTTGCTGACCTACAGTGGTGAACGAGAGTTCCTTCATGGCGGTAGCCTGCTGGCTTGCCGTTGTAGGCTCGCTGCCGTCGGTGGTGTAAACAATCTTGGCGTCGCCATAGCTAGCGTTGACATACACCTTCTTGTTGGCCGGCAGGTCGCCGCTAGGCTTGTCGATACAAACAAAGGGGTCGTAAAGCTCAGCCAAGTAGATGTTGCTAAGGTCGCGAGCCTCACCATCGCTGAATGTGTAGAACACGTCGCCGGTAACCTCGGTGATGTCTTGAGTCTTGGTCTCATCGCCTCCCTGGTTGAAGAGGAAATTGATGGCATATTCAGGACTCGGCTTCTCAAAGGTGAGGCACAAGAATTCAACACCTCCTATGGTGCGCTTTTGTGTCAACTTGGTGCCGGGCCACTCGGCGGTTAGCGCGCCGCCGCCGCCATCCCATGCATAAAGGTAGGTATCGTCGGCATTCGGGGCTTTCACATACACCGTGATGCTGTTGGGGTCGGCATCGGCAATAATGTAGTTTCGGGTCACGATACCACTCACCTCGCCTTCCATGAGCGCACCCACCTTGAGGGTTGTGGTCTCGGTGAAGGTGAAAGTGGTGGCTTTGGTGATTTGTGTGCTCTCGGTAGTGGGGTTTGTGCCGTCGGTGGTATAGACCAGCGTGGTGCTTGCCATCGAGGGTTTCACATTCACGGTAACCGAGTTGGCATAGACACCGCTCGCCTTGTCAATCACGGCATAGCCCACAATCTTTCCTATCTTCTCGCTGTTCTGCCAGTCGATACCCTTGGTAATGTAGAAAGAGTAGTTGGTGCCGTTTTGCACGAGCTGCCAGTCAGAGCCTGGATTGCTAGTGGCGGCTGAGCCCAGGCGCACCATCACATTGCCGTTAGAACCTGTGGTTGTGAAGATGATGCCACCACTCACTTGAGAGCTAGTGCAGCTGCTCATGTTGGTGACACCGCAGGCGCGACGACCCTTAATCATGTTGGTTATGGCATCTTTATAGGCCTCGTAATGCAAACTGAAGATGCAGGGTGTGCCAGGCATGGCGAGGATGAACGCATTAGCCGCCTCGATGTTGCCGCCACACTTGTTGTGATCCTCGTTGGTGTCGTGGTTATCGACAAAGGTCACGGCATAGCGCTTGTAGTTTTCGTCTGCTATAAGACCGGCAAAGTCGAGCGCGCCCCAGTTGCCGCCGCCAAAGGCGTCGTTGATGGCGAACTTCAAGGCGAAGTCGAAGGTGCCGCTCTGGATGGCGCCGTTCACACTGGTGCCGTTAATCCACTGCTTGAGCAGGTCGGTGTTGCCGTCGAAGTACTCGCCCACCGAGAAGATGGGGTTAGTGGCGGCGTTATACTTGCCGGTGTACTGCGGAGCGTAGCCCTTGGTCATGTCGAGCCGGAAGCCCACATACCCCAGCGAGTCGAGCAAAAAGCGCTGATAGGTGATGCAGTTTTGCTGCACCAGTGCGTTGGTGTGGTCAAGGTCGCGCGCACCGTCAAAGCCCTCGCCAGTGTCGGGGTTGCCGCCACCGCCTTCCACATCGTCGTTGCTCACGATACCAGTGTAGTTCTCGTTGTCCCAGGTGACGCTATAGGTGCCTGCCGTCTCGTCCTGGAAGGTGAGATAGCCGTCGCCCTCCTTGGCTTTAGCATCTTTGTGATTGAGTACCACGTCCTCGATGATGCCGGTACCCATGGCACCGTAAGTCTGAATCATGTTCACGAGTTTGGACTGACCGCCAAAGACAGTGGTGTGTCTTAGCCAGAGGTAAGGCATATAACCCATGGTGTGGAACGTGTTTCCACCACGTGTCATGGCAGAGTTGGGAACCCAAATCAGGTCGAAAATGGAACCTAGCTCTTCGCTGCGTGCCGTGAGGTTCTCCCACTTGGTGTAGTCGTAGCTGTCCCAATAGAACCCTTGCAGCATGATGCCGCCATAGTTGGCGGGCCACCCCTGAGCCATTGCGCTGATGGCAATGACCAATGATGCTAATGATAGATAGAATTTTTTCATTGTTGATATAGTTTATAAATTATATTTGGCTAATAGGGCAAGCAAAGTTACTAATTATCAAGCAATGCAATCTTAATTTTTTTTATATATTCTTTCAAAAAAGGTGCAAACGTTTGCGTTTTTAAACCTCTTTTCTAAACTTTTGAGGCAACATTTTGCATGAGTGGGAAAAAAATGATACTTTTGTGCAATAAAAAACAAGAAAGACATGATATTTCATCAATATTCCTACGATAAAGCCAAGCGGCTTGGCATTCTTCTGTTCTTGATTGTCGCCGTGGCAATCAGTACTTCGGCAGGTGACCACATCGTGAAAATGAAGCGCAAAAGCGGAGTGTATTATATCCCTTGCGTCATCAATGGAGTGAAGAAGGACTTCATATTCGACACCGGAGCCGCCAAGACGAGCCTCTCGCAGGAGTTTGCCAACGAGTTGCTGGCAAAGCAAGCCTTGACACGCAACGACTTTAAGGGCACCACGCAAACGCGCAACGCCAACGGCGTGGTAGATAACAACGCCACTGTTTTACTTAAGCAAGTGAAAGTGGGAAACCGGCTGTTGAAGAATGTGGAGGCGATAATCGCCGTCTCGCAAAAGGCACCGCTGCTGCTGGGGCTTAATGTCATCGACCTGCTCGGCGACTGGACTATGCGAAACGGCAGACTAATCCTTCACGACTACTACGGAAAGACCGAAGAGGAAGAGAAAACCCAAATCATCAGTCCTGCCGACATCACTTATATCGATGATACAACTCTCGAGCCAAACGGCGATTACACTAACAACGACGACTCCCAACCCAATCTCCGTGTGCGTGCCTACAAAGGCGACCCCGAGGCACAGTACCAGATGGGAATGCTCTACCTCAAGGGCGTGGACACCGATGCCAACCCCAAGTATGCCGTCGAGTGGTTCCGCATGGCGGCGACACAAGGGCACTTGGCGGCGCAGCTCGCCCTCGCCGACTGCTACACCTACGGTTGGGGAGTGGAAATAGATGAAAACCAAGCCAAATACTGGCGCAACAAATCCATTGAGGTGGAATACTGACTTTTTTGTCAAACGACCAGAAACGATTAGAAACAATTTTCAGTTAATAGTTGTTCTTAGTTATTCCTAACTATTCCTAGCCATTCCTAGCTATTCCTAGCTATTCCTAGCCATTCCTAGCTACTCCTATCCACTCCTATCTCAAAATAATGGCGAGACCGAGGAATTTACCACAAATTCAACTCGGCCTCAATACTATTGCAAATAAAAAGAGTAAAATGAAGTTATTCTAAATCAACAACTAAAGATTATGCGAGAAATAATATAACCATCGTAATTAATACTTCCTGAATCTATTTTTCTGTCATAAAAAAAGCTATGGATTGGATGTGTTTACGCCCTATAAACACAGGCTCTATGAAAATACTGCATCAAGCAGTCGCATTTTAACATTTTTAAAGACTATTCTCCTTACATCATCATCAAACAAACTCAACAAGGAGGAACAAATTCAACAAAAAATCTTGTTTTCGAAACAAAAATTTCTTGTTGTTTCTAGTCGTTTCTAATCGTCTGATTTTTTGTTTGCAATTGTTTGCAATTGTTTGATAGTGATAACATCGCTGAATAGGTCCCATCAACCAAACTTAGAAATCTACCGAGAGTCCCATCTGCAGGTTGAAGTTGAAGGGATGCTCGTTGCGCAGGGTGTTGAGCGGCATGGTGGTGATGTAATGCGAGAGTTTAGGCTCGATGTAGATACCCACATGCTTGGTGAAATTGTACTGCATCCCTGCTGTGGCGTGTACTGACCATTGCAAGCGCTTGATGGTGACATCATCCTTGCCAAATGAGGCATCAACCACCCTCTCGACCATTCCCTCGCCGCCAACGAATGTGGTGAGCCCTTTGTATCGCCAGAAGTTCCATCTCACACCAAAGGGCAGACCTATCAGCTTGATGTTCTGCTTAAATGTGTCGCCGCCATTGTCGGGGGTCACATCGCTGCTCATAGAGGTGAAGTTGAGACCCACGTTGCCATAGAGGTTCCCTACTATGCGCTTGGTGAAAGTGAGTCCAAAGGTGAGAGGCATGTGATGGTGGTAGTCGTAGTTGACGGGCGGTGCTACACTGGGAGTCATACCTGGTATCGCCGGAGCGAGCATCATGCCCTGGGGTGGCGTGGCAGGTGCCAGCAGCATCGGTGCCGAGGATCCATTGGCACTGCTGTTACGGTCGGCCGAGACAAGTCCGTTTCCGTAGGCCGCCAAGAGCATGGTTGATTTCCTACCGGGCTTGGTAAGCGCCATTTTCTCGCGTGCCACACGCCGAGCGTTAGCGTCATAGACGAGATACTGCTGATAGGTGCTGTCGGTGTAACTCTTCCACGGCTCCATCGCATCCTGGTTCATGGCGTTGTCATACTGGTTATATAGCTCCTCAAGCGCCAGCATGGTCTCGATGTCGTAGTAGTAGTTCTCGGGGTCAAACTCATTAGGATAATCGGCAAGGTCGATAGGCTCATTGAAGTTGGCGGCAAGCAGCTCATTATTGATAATATCGGTCTCGTCGGCTGTACTATGCTGTGTGTTGCCTTCTTTGTAATCATGCCTTGGCGCTCGGTCATAGACGGACGGCAAAGACGGTTGCGACTGCTGTGGCTGAGTGCTGTTGTCCTGCGCTAGCAGCGGCTCATCGGCAACGTCAGGGCGCTGATAGGCAGGCGAGTCACTAACTACCGACGGAATGTCATCTCCCTTTGTGCCCGACGCTAGCATATTACCAGTGCCGTCACTCTTGTTGTTATGAAGGAAGAATCCAGTAGTTGCTACTATGGCAACAACAGCGGCGGCAGCGGCGGCGCGCCACAGGCGAGGTGCAATCCTCGCTTGCCGCACTGGCTGTGCCTGCTTGCTGACCGACTCGGCGATAGCCTCCCATGTTCCCTCAGGAACCTCGCGGGTGGCGTCTTGAGCTTTTTGCTTTAAAGCGTCAAGCCAGTCATTGTTATTTATATTGTTGCTCATAGTGGTTGTAATTGTTGTGCTCGTTAATGTAATTCTTAATCTTCTGTGCCAGTAGAGCTTTTGCTCTCGCCAGCTGCGATGATGATGACTTCTCGTTAATGCCAAGCTGCTCGGCAATCTCACGGTGGGAATAACCGTCGAGGCAGTAGAGGTTGAACACTGTGCGGTAGCCGTCGGGCAGCTCTGCCACCATCTCGAGGATGGTGCTGGCATCGAGGCTGTTGACTTCGGTCACTGTAGCCTCCTCCATCATTTCGGGCGGCGGGTCGTCGAGGTCGGCGGTGTCAATAGTCAATGCGCTCAGCCGCTTGCGACTCCGCAGGAAATTGAGAGCGGTATTCACGGCGATGCGTGTGAGCCACGCCTGCAACGACCCATCCCCTGCCCACGCGAAGCTGTCAATCATGGTGTAAGCTTTAACGAAGGTGTCGTGCAGCACGTCTTTGGCATCGTCGTCATTGCCCACATATCTATAGATAACAGCCAACAGATTAGGCGAGTACCTATCATATAGCTCACGCTGAGCAACAGCATTGCCCCGCTTGCATCCACGACAAATATCTCGTTCTTTCATCATGATGAGCATTATATAAACACCGAAGGTGCAAAATTACTGCATCATTTTTTGAAAAAAAATTTTTTTCTCATAAAATGCGTCTCGGCAGGTGATTACCGAGACGCATTTTGTGGGGTATAGAGGATGTGTTATTAATATTGAGAGGTTGTGGGCGTGAACAGGTAGCATCCTGTGATGTCGTTGAAATACACCTTGTAGATGCCTGCCGTAGCGGGTAATTGGCTCCTCGCTGCGCAAGGTGGCATAGCAACGGTTGAAGAGTTCTTCCTAGTTATCTATGACCACGTTTCCGAGCAGGATGTTGCAGATGAACGTCACGTCGGCAACAGTGATTGAGCCATCGCCGTCAACATCGCTAGTGGCAACGAAGGTCTGGTCATTGTTGAGCAGATAGTTATAGATGGCTGTGACGTCGGCAACTGTGACGTCATTGTCTCCATTCACGTCGCCTACTGTCGCCCATAGCGATGCGGGACTAAGTACAACCATCAAACTAACAACTAGCTGCATAATGCTGTTAGTTAATTTATTCATAAGCTCTATTTTTTTGTTATAGTTTTATTATTTGCTACAAAAATAGTAAAAAAACTGATAATCACGCTTTATCATCTGTTTTTTTACAAAACACAAAAAAAGCTGCTCTCCACATGCGTGGAAAACAGCTTCAAAGCTTTTTAGCTAGTCGCTATTATTGAGCCTGAGCTGGTGAAGGCTGCTCCTCTGTTACAGAGGGCTGATTCTCAGCTGTTGAGGGCTGCTCCTCTGTTACTGAGGGCTGATTCTCTGGAGTAGAAACAGTAGTCTCAGTGTTTGAGGGTTGATTCTCTGGAGTAGAAACAGTAGTCTCAGTGTTTGAGGGCTGAGAAGCTACAGAATCAGAACTCTTCTTGCTACCCTCAGTACCAGTGCAAGAGAACAGAGCTACGCTAGCGATAACAGCAACTAATAAAACTAACTTTTTCATTTCTAAAAATTTTAATAGATTAAATAATAAAACAATAAATAATTTTCTTTTTGGTTGTTTCGAAAAACGGTGCAAATTTATAGCAAAAAATTTATATGCAAATCTTTTTTGAACTTTTTTTTATCGTTTTTTTTTTCAAAAAATACAATTTTAACACATATTTACCAAATTATATATTTTTAAAGTCCAAATTATCAGAGTTTTAAATAAAGAAATTTTGCTTTATTTAATATTGTGTTAAATATTGTTTACAAATCAATATAATAGAAAAAAGCCCGATTTTTTGTAAAAAAAGCCTATCGATAGAGGAATCGCTTTATGCTTCGCTTAGGTGTCTTCTCAAACTCGTTGACCATAATCTCGATTTGCGCAATGCGCTCGTAGGGTGCCACGAGCTTGTTGAGCTCAGCCTTAACGGTTTCCATGTGTGCCGGCAGCTGGTCACGCGTGAAGCCATCGCGATCCATGCTGTCGTAGTCGGGATAGACGAGGGCAATGAGTTTGTGGTCACGATCCACCACAAGGCTCTCACTCACATAGAGCATGTTGTTGAGCTTAGCCTCAATCTCCTCGGGGTAGATATTCTGCCCGTTGGCACTCAAGAGCATGGTCTTGAGGCGGCCACGGATGAAGACGGTGCCGTCGGCACTCAGGGTACCCATGTCGCCGGTGTGCAGCCAGCCGTCCTCGTGCAGCACCTTGTCGGTGGCCTCGGTGTTGTGGAAGTAACCCTTCATCACGTTCTCACCTTTTATGCATATCTCACCGGGGATGTTCTCTGGGTCGTCGCTCAAAATCTTGCACTCCATGATGCCGGGAAGCACACGGCCCGCGCTGTGCAGCACGAACTCGCGCCACGGGGTGTGGCTCACCAGTGGGGCACACTCGGTCATGCCGTAGCCCACGGTGAACGGGAACTTGATTTTGTAGAGAAACTCCTCGACCTCGGCATTGAAGGGAGCACCACCCACTATCACTTCCTCAAACTCTCCGCCAAATGCCTCTATCAGGCGTTTGCGTATCTGGTCATAAATCTTTCGGTCAAGGTAAGGCACTGCCAGTGCCCAGCGCAGCTTGGTCTTGCTAATCATGGGTACAATCATTTTGCTGTAGATTTTCTCCAGCACCAAAGGCACACAAATCACCAAATGGGGCTTGATTTCCTGCATCGCCTTGACAATAATCTTGGGGGCGGGGATGCGGCCCAGCAATGTGATGTGTGACCCCACAGCGAGCGGGGTGAGCATGTCGAAGGCACAGCCATAGGCGTGAGCCAGCGGCAGGAACGACACGCCACGGGTGCCACGGCGATGCAGCTGCGAGTTGATGCCATACACAATGTTGCCCGCCAAGTTATTGCCGGTGAGCATCACACCCTTGCTGAAGCCGGTGGTGCCGCTGGTGTAGTTGATCTCCATGAGCTCGTCGTTGCCGCGCTCAATGTAGTTGATACAAGCGGCGGTGAAGCCGTTGGGATAAGCCTGCTGCATGAGGTCGTCAATGTTTTCGAGTACCGACTCCACATCCTCTTCTTCTTTCTGCGCTAAAAGTTTGCCGTTGTCTAGCGAGATGGCGGCGCGGATGTGACGCATATTGTCGAAGTCAAACGACTCCCATATCGCATTGCTGGCGTAGAGCAGACTCGCCTCACTGTGGTTGATTATGTGCTGGGCGTCGCGTGGGTTAAACTCCTGGAGGATGGGAACAATCACAGCTCCGTAGGTGATGGTGCCAATGAACACCACTACCCAGCTGGGGGTGTTCTTACCTATTAACGCCACCCTGTCGCCGGGCCTGATGCCACACTCTTTATATATAATGTGTAAACGTGCAATCTGCTCAGCAAAGTCGCCGTAGGTCAGAGTTTGCTTGGTGTTGTAGTCACTAAGTGCCGGCAGCTCCCAATTGTTGCGGAAGCTCTCCTCAAAAATCTTGATTGTATTTTCTTTCATCATGGTGCAATGATGTTATCTTTTTGCAATAGTGGAAATTTACATAACGTACCGTTAGTTTTAGCCCACAAAATTAAAGAAAATTTCTAAAACTGCAAAAAATGTTGCAAACGTAATTGATTTTTGTTATTTTTGCACCAAACATTGATTTTCATCGACTACACATTATAAATATATATTATGAAGAAAAAAACACTCTCCATCATCAAGGATGACCCTTGGCTGGAACCGTTTGAGGAAGCCATCGTGGGGCGTCACAACGATTTTTTGAACAAAGAGAAAGAGCTCACTGGCGAGAATGGCTCACTGGTAGATTTTGCCAACGCCTACAACTACTACGGCCTGCACCACACCGACAAAGGCTGGGTGCTACGCGAGTGGGCACCCGGCGCCACCGAGATTTTCGTGATTGGCGACTTCAACAACTGGACCGAGTGCGCGCCCTACAAGATGCGAGCTCTCGACAACGGCAACTGGGAAATCGCCCTACCCGACCGCGGCATGAAACACGGCGACCTGTTCAAGCTCTCTATCCACTGGAACGGCGGTCAAGGCGAGCGCATTCCTGCCTACGCAACCCGTGTTGTCCAAGATGACAACACCAAGATTTTCTCGGCTCAGGTGTGGAACCCCGAGGAGAAATATGAGTTTCAAGTAAAGAATTTCAAGCCCAATGTGAAGCCGCTGCTCATTTATGAGTGCCACATAGGCATGGCTCAGAACCGCGAGGGCGTGGGCACCTACGAGGAATTCCGCACGAATATCCTACCTCGCATCGCCGACGACGGCTACAACGCCATCCAGATTATGGCGATTCAAGAGCATCCCTACTATGGGTCGTTTGGCTACCACGTGTCGAGCTTCTATGCCGCATCGAGCCGCTTTGGCACCCCCGAGGAGCTGAAGCACCTCATCGACGACGCTCATTCGCGAGGCATAGCAGTGATTATGGACATTGTTCACTCCCACGCCGTGAAAAACGAGGTGGAGGGTCTGGGACGCTTCGACGGCAGCTACGACCTATACTTCTATGGCGACGGCAAGCGCGAGCATCCCGCCTGGGACTCGCTGTGCTTCGACTACGGCAAGAACGCGGTGCTCAACTTCCTGCTGAGCAACTGCAAGTTCTGGCTCGAGGAGTACAAGTTCGACGGCTTCCGCTTCGATGGCGTCACGTCGATGCTCTACTACAACCACGGTCTGGGTCAGGCGTTTGGAGGATATGAGGACTACTACAACGGCAATCAGGATACCAACGCCATCACCTATCTCACCCTTGCCAACAAACTCATCCACGAAGTAAATCCTCATGCCATCACCATTGCCGAGGAGATGAGCGGTATGCCAGGACTGGCACGCAAGGTGAAAGACGGCGGCATAGGCTTTGACTACCGCATGGCGATGGGTATTCCCGACTATTGGATCAAGACCATCAAGGAGCAGAAAGACGAGCACTGGAAGCCTACCTCTATATTCTGGGAACTCACCAACCGACGTGCCGACGAGAAGACTATCTCCTACGCCGAGAGCCACGACCAGGCATTGGTTGGCGACAAGACCATCATCTTCCGCCTCATCGACAAGGAGATGTACTGGCACATGATGACCGGCGACGACAATGGCGTGGTGAGCCGAGGCATTGCGCTGCACAAGCTCATACGTCTCGTTACAGCATCGACTATCAACGGCGGCTACCTCAACTTCATGGGCAACGAGTGGGGACATCCCGAGTGGATCGACTTCCCGCGCGACGGCAACGGATGGAGTTATAAGTACGCCCGCAGGCAGTGGGACCTCGTCGATCGCAAAGACCTCAAGTATCAGTTCCTCAACAACTGGGACAACGATGTGATGCACCTCATTGGCGGTGTCCACAACTTCCAGGCGCTGCCCATCCGCAAACTCTGGGACAAGGACGACGACCAGATTCTCGCTTTCATGCGTGGCGACCTGGTGTTTGTGTTCAACTTCAATCCGGTGCAGTCGTTCAGCGACTACGGGTTCCTCGCTCCGGCAGGAGAGTATCACGGCGTGATTAACAGCGACAATCCACGTTACGACGGATATGGCAACGTTGACGACAAGGTGAAGCACCTCACCCAGCCTGACCCACTCTACGACAGTGCAGGACTGGGATGGCTCAAGCTATATATCCCGGCACGCTCGGCACTCATCCTGCGATTGATGCCACAAAAACCTAAAACGAAAACGAAAACAAAGAAGAACAAAAAATGAACTAAAAGAGAACCGTCCCCAATTAGTTCACTTTACACTGAAAAATGAACATAGTCGTATATTGCTCAGCTAATAATGACCTGCCGAGGGAGATTACCGACATCGCTGCCGATTTGGGCAGGTGGATAGGTGAAGGCTCTCACTCGCTGGTCTATGGCGGAGTGAACGCAGGTCTCATGCACATCACTGCTCAAGTGGCGCATGATGCTGGCTGCGAGAGCATTGTGGGCATCGTGCCCGAGTTTTTTGCGCATCGTGCCGACCCGCTATGCACCGAGCTTGTGCTTGCCCGTGACCTCAACGACCGCAAGTCACGACTGATTGTCCTAGGCGATGTCTTTGTGGTGCTGCCAGGCGGACTGGGCACCATCGACGAGTGGATTTCCACACTCTCGCATTTAATGGTAGAGGGTATCGTGGAGCAAGGTAGCAACCGCCCCATCATCGTGGTCAATCACAACGGCATGTACTCGCCTATCGCCGAGCAACTTGCGCTCACCGCCCAGTCGCAATTCTCGCGCTCCCCACTCATTGCCAGCTCAATCCTAGTCAACAACTCACAAGAACTAATCACAACACTTTCAACGATTAGCACTAAATAACTATTACTACTCTACAACTCAACTATTTTACTACTCTACTAAACTATGAAATCAAAAGTATATACCTTAACAGGTGACAAAGGAACCACTTCACTCGTTGGCGGCCAGCGCGTCGCAAAAGATGACATCCGCGTAGAGGCATACGGCACTGTTGATGAGCTTAACGCCCACATCGGCATGCTGGCAAATGCCATTAAAGGCACGAATGATGAAATCGAGCAGCTAATATTCAAAATCCAGAACAAACTGTTCAACATTGGAGCTTATCTTGCCACAGAGCATAACGATGTGGAGGCACCCGTTTATGGCCTGAGCAACGACGACGTTAAAGCGGTGGAGGCGATGATCGACACCCTCGACGAACAGCTGCCCCCCATGCGCGGCTTCATCCTGCCTGGAGGCACCAAAGCCTCAGTGTGCTGCGACATCTGCCGCACCGTCACTCGTCGCGCCGAGCGCCGCGTGGTGACACTAGCCACCCGGCAGCCCCTCAATCCCCTAGCCCAGCGCTACCTAAACCGCCTGAGCGACTTCTTCTTCATTCTCGCCCGCTACTGCAATGTGTCAGACAATGTGGAAGAAGTGGTGTGGGACAAGAATTGCTGATTGCTATTCTCACAAAATAATGAAGCCAATATCAATATTTTAAGAAGTACTGACTATGAAGATTTTAAAGATTACAGTATTGGTGATTGCGCTGGCTCTGGTGGGCGGCACTTTCACTGCTGAGGCAAAGGTCAAGAAACGCCGCAGCACAACTCGTAAAGAGAAAACAGTTAAAAACAAAAAGACCGGTAAAAACATGCAGACTAAGAACGAACAATGCAAACGATGCGGTCTCGACATGGTGGAGTATCAACATCAGGGAATGATGATGCAACCTGTGGCAGAGGTGCGCCTGGAGCGCAAGAACGGCAAGGTGGTGCTTGCGACAAGAGGCACCGTCACCGAGGAGAAAGAGTTTGTATTAGACGACGGCGAGCAGCTTCTCAAGGAGGCGTTGGCAATAATCGAGGAGGAGAAGATGCTTGACTATGGCGTGAGCTACGAGCCCGAAATTCAGCCCCTTGACGGATATGCATGGTCGTTCGCCGCAAGATTAGCAGATGGACGCTCGGTATCAAGCCACGGTCACAATGCAGAACCTGGCGGAGAGGGACTGAGCAAGATAGAAAAATTGCTTTTCGCCCGCGCCCGAAAACTGCTGGGATGGGATGATTGAATAAACAAGTTAACGAGTAAACGAGTAAACGAGTAAACAAGTTAACGAGTAAACAAGCAGAATGGTTTTCTATCTGCTCGTCAACTTGTCAACTTGTCAACTGAAACTGATAACTATAAAAGATGCTGTGCGACAATCGCACAGCATCTTTTTTATATTCAGCAATTTCAAATATTGTTATTCTTCATTGCCTAAAAGGATGTTATAGACTACGGTCACGTCGTTGGTGTTGATTGCGCCATCATTGTTCTGGTCGCCGTTAACCATGTCGGTGTCGTCACCATTGAGGATGTAGTTGTAGAGTACAGTCACGTCAACAGTGGTAACATATCCGTCGCCGTTCACATCGCCAGGAACATTTTGCTGCTCTTCGCCAGTCATCACGATGTACTCCTTCTTGGCTGGAGTAGTGTGACGGTTGTTCTCGGTAGGCATTGAGTAAACACCCATCTGGTCACCAGAGCAGATGAGGTTGCCTCCCCAGTCGTAGTGAATCTGATAGATGTAGTTGGTGTGACCTGTGCCATTGGTGCGGCGCACGCTAGCGGTATAGGTGTAACCCTTAGAAGTGAGAACTGGAGTTCCGTCTTCATTCCACTCAATGTTGAAGAACTCAAGCTTGCCCTCGCCGTTGTTGAGAACGAGTTCCTTGCCGTCGTGGCTTACTGCCAGACCAGCACCGAGAGAACCGCTGAGGTCGAGCAGGTCGCCAGAGTTGAAGGTTACGTTGCCATCGGGATCAAGATACTTAAACGAAGGTGTGCCAACCTGGTTGTTGCCAGCACCACGAACCTGTGAAATCCAAACACCGCCAGTGGTGGGATCCTCGCAAATGCTCACGTTACCGTTTGCCATAGTTACACCGGTAGCGATGGGTTCAGTGCCCCAAGAGTGAGCGATAGTACCGTCGGGCTGTCCCACGTTGTAGAGATAGATAGACTCGCCCTTGTCCTCAAGATGAGCATACATCTTAGTGTCGGCACCAGTGCCCACGAAGCCGATGCCTGTAGAAGAACTTCCGGTAAAGTAGTCACCATTGACGAAGAGACCGTCGCTCTGGCGTGTTCCCTCAAAGAACTGAGTGAACTCACCCTCGGGGTTAGCAGGATCCATGATGAATACACCCGAACCTGGATCGCTCCAGTCGGCGAGGAATACATAACCGTCGGGGGCTACAGCCACGCGGTAAGGCGAGCGCAAGTCAAGGCCGCCACGCAGCACAGTGCTGTTAACCTTGTTCCAATCCTGATCGTAGATCCATAGACCATTGTTCTCGTTGGGCTGTCCGGCACGCTCATTAACATAGATGCGTCCAAAGTAGTCGCTCTCAGGATAGTTGTCAACAGTGCTGAAGAGCGAAGTGGTGCTGTGCCAGTCGTCGGGTGTGTTGAGCAGGTCGATGCGTGCGATGGGGTCGCCCACAAGGGTGATTTCCCAGTGCATCTTCACGCAACCCTCTTCTCCCTCGGGAACCGATGGAAGATCAGAAACTGGAATGGTGATTTCGTTGGCACCATGCACAACATTAGGAATTGGCATTGTGGCAAGTTCCTCATCGGTATTGATGTCGCGGAAGGTGATATAAGCCTCCTTAGCATCATCATTAGCCTTGAAGGTGAAGGTGTAGCTGTCGCCATCGAGGTTGTAACGCAGGTCGTAGGCGAAGATACCCTTAACCTTAGGCTGGTCAACGCCGTCGGTAGCAAATTTCACCACATAGTCGTCGCTGCCCACGAGATAGGCGTGGATGTCCTCCTCATTAACGGTGGCTCCAGCCCATGCGAAGTCGGCAGCGGTGTTAACGTCGGTATTGACAGTGTTAATGAGTTTAGCGCTTGCCAAACCATCGGTAATATCATAGAACTTGATACCCTTCACGTCGTTGGCGGCACCATAAGGAGCTACCATGACTGCGTGTTTAGCATACTTGAAGATTTGCATACCGTTGCCAAGCAGCTCGTCATCAGCAGTGAATACGTTGTAGCCAGCTGGAACTTGTCCGTCGCTAGTGACCTCAAGCTCATAGAGCTCGCCAGTCTTAGAACCACCAAAGATGAATGCTTGGTCGTTGAATGGAGATACAGCGACTTTAATTCGTCCGAAGTTCTCGGTAGGATAGTTGCTGGCATTGCCCTCAGTTGCCAGAGGATCGCCAAACTTAACCATGGTAAGAGTTCCTTGTGCGTTGGCACGGCTGGTGCTTACCACGTTGCCGTCCTGTATAACAAAGAATGCGGGACGGATACCACGTGTTGAACCAGTGGTAGGAGCAGGAACGCATACCATACACTCCTTGATAGGACCACTTACAGCAACACCGAATCCTAAGTCTGACCTGTACCAGTTAGAAGAATATTGAGTAGAGAACCAATCTGTTGGTGCTGAGTCGAAATCTTCCCAATAGTAAGCGTGCATTGTTCCGCGTGGATATCCATCGGCATAGTCATTATTGTAGCAAGTGCGTACGGCAGTAACACCTACAAGCTTGCGGTCGGCACTGAGTGCAATAGAGCCAATCTGATTGTAGAAGATTGGAGCATCAAGAGTATATAATCCTTCGGTGTTAAGCTCCTTAACCACCTGCTTGGTGTTGTTGTCCACGATGTAGAGGTGGGCAAGTGTGCCTTCGTGAGAGAGAACGATGGTTGAGTCGCCATACTGCAATGCCTGAGCCATAGTGCCCACGATGCCATCGTAGGTAGTACCCTCATCCTGAGTGAACACAAATTCGCCAGGGAGTTTCAGGTAACCTGGTTGTGCTGGGTCAGGATAGTTCTCATAAACCTCTTCTTCGGGAACATAGTCCTCGTTCTCGAGTTTGATGAATGAGTAGCATGTATTGTTGGCGGTAACGGTAGCCGCAATGGGCTCTTCGAGCAACTTATAGCCTTCGGCTGTAGCCTCCACAGTGTAGTTGCCTGGGTCGAGGTTGAAGAATGCGAAGAAGCCGTTCCACTCGTTGTCAACGGTATAGGTAGCAACCTCGGTGCCGTTTTTCTTGAGCACTACTTGAGCGCCGTTGAGTGGCAACCATTGGTCGTCGCTGCCATAGGCGTAGTTGTAGAGACTGTTGACGATTTTCTCGTGCATGTCCTTAACGGTACCTGCGATCTCGCCCTTACCAGTGAGGTTGAATCCCCAGTAGGTGGCTACACCGCGAGCCTCGCGGATACCTTCAAGACGATCGTAGTCGAAGTTAAGGGCACGGTGGCGCGATGGCTGATAGGTGTGGAAGAAACCTTCGAGCAGATAGCCCGGAACGCCGTGCTTGAGCACGCCCAGGTAGCCGCTGTACTGGTTGCCATTAAGGCGTGTGGCGGTGCTGTAGCTGCCATAGAAGCTGATGTCGCCGCGCACGTTCATGTTGGTGACGCTATAGTGGCTCTGAGGCTCTATCTCGCCCATGTGGTGATAGGGCCACACGGTGCGTGCCATGTCGTCACTGCCTTCCACGCCGGGACCGTTGTAGCCGGCGTCGCCTGTTGTGCCTGTGTCATAGCCACGATACAGGAACAGAGGATAGTTGGTGGTTGTTCCATCGGTAGCCGCATTGGAGTGCGACGAGATGAACATATCGAAGTTGCCTTCCTCTACCTCCTCGCAGATGTCGGCGAGGTTCTTATTGTAGATGTGGTCAGGGTCATATTCGCTGTTGGGAGTGGTGTAGGGCCAGGGGCCGTTGGCGGTGCGCGAATAAACAATGTTCTCGCTGCTCACGCCCACCGATTTCAGATAGTCACCAATAGCGAAAGCGCGTGGCAGGGTGCCACGTCCCTCATAGAATCCCAGGGTGTCGGTGTCTAGCCATGTGGTGCCCTCGGCGTTGAGCACGCCAGTATTGGGGTGGCCAATGGTCTTCATTGGACGGTCGTTGGCGCCATAGCTGCCGTGACCAGGGTTAAGATAAATGCGGAACTCATCGGCAGTCTTTGCCTGCAAAGCAAATCCAGCCACCACGGCTGCTGCCAGTAAAAGTATAAATTTCTTCATGATTCAGTTCCTCCATTATTTAAGGTTAATAATATAAGCCTCACCTGTGGGGGTAGAGAACGCAATCTTGCCATCGGCAGGTAGCGGGTACATGGCAATCACATCGTCGCCGGTGAGCACCTGCTTAGTGCCATTAAGGTCAAGAACCAAAATCTCACTCGAGGTGAACACCTCGCCGTTGTCCTGGCAGTCCATAGCCACTACCATGTCGTTGCCCATCCATTTTGGGGCGCGGTAGTTGCCCAGTGACACAAGGCCGCTGCCGTCGAGGTTGCACACGTATGCACCCTTGCCGCTGCAGCAGAAGAGCACCTTGCTTGCATCGGGCGACAGAGAAGCCCAGATGTAGCGATAGCCCTTTCCCAGAGGAGCTAGCTCTGTGGTCTTACCGCCCCTGGTGATGTACATGATGAAATTCTTGGTAGAGAGCACGGGAGAGTTGACCTGTGCCTTACCATCGGCGATAGCCTTCTTGGCAACCTTGCCGTTGTTAACAGCCACAGCGGTGTTGCCGTCGATTGCCACACCTTGCAGGTTGCGGGTAGGTTTCACCACTTGCTGCTCGACGCCGGTCGCCAAGTTCTTGCTCTTGACGGCGGTCATCTGCAAGTGGTTTTTGGTAGATTTCTCGCGATAGACAACCGATTGTCCATCAGCCGAAATCTGTGCGTCAAAACCAGCACCTTGCGACTGTGAAATCACCTGAGTCGCACCAGTGCTCAAGTCATATTTAGTGAGACCGTAGTTGTAGTCGGTAGTCACCAGGATATAATCACCCTTGGGGCTTATGGCTGCAACTTTGTTGGCGGCACTCTCGGGAATACTGACCTTGTCGATCGAGGCCACATTCACCAATTGTGCCATCCCACTAAAAGACACGCATAATGCTAAAGCTAATAAAACTTTTTTCATAAATGCTTAGTTTTTTAGTTAGACAAAAAGTTAATTAATATTATGAAATTATCTCATTTATCTCTTTATTACCCACAAATACTAACAATTACTAGTTATATGCCCCAAAATTATTGAAAATTATTGAAACTTCCAAAATCTATGCTAAAATTTTTAGTTTTATTTTGAAAAATTTGGGTCACAGTAACTATTCTGCGATTAGGACGCAATAGTTCCCCCTCTATGTTAGACCAATGGTGCAAGCCGAAACCAGCGGCAACCACATAGTTTATCGAACACTAATAGTTTTTTTTATTTTTCAAGTGGACTCAGTAAACTAAGTTACAAACAGTGCTGCAGCGAAATCACTTCGCCGCAGCACCCATGCAAAGTTACAAATTTCTTTTATCGGAATCGACAAAAGATTGCCGCAAAGTCTCCAGAATGCGGCTTTATCGTCGGTAGGAATTATTCAAGACCAGCCTCTTTCATGTTGGTGAAGACGTTTTGCACGTCGTCATCCTCTTCGAGCACCTCAAGGAGCTTGTCCATGTCGGCGGTCTGCTCCTCGTTTAGCTCTTTATAGTCGGCTGGCTCATAGACGAATTCCGAACTCTTAATCTCAAATCCGTTCTCCTCCAGATATTTCTGGATGTCGCCATTCGACTCAAAAGCAGCGCTGATGATGATTTCCTCCTCGTCCTGCTCTATCTCCTCAGCACCGAAGTCGATAAGCTCGAGTTCCAAATCCTCGAGGCTCACCCCCTCTTTAGGCTCTACATGGAAGTAGGCCTTGTGGCTGAACATGAACGCCACACTGCCCGAGTTGCCCAGCGTGCCGCCCTTCTTGTTGAAGTAGCTGCGCAGGTTGGCGACGGTGCGTGTGGTGTTGTCGGTAGCGGTCTCCACGAGGATGGCGATGCCGTGAGGTCCATATCCCTCATAGATCACCTCCTTGTAGTCGCTAGCGTCCTTGTCGCTCGCCTTCTTGATGGCGCGCTCCACGGTGTCCTTAGGCATATTGGCAGCCTTGGCGTTGGCCATCAGGGCACGCAGACGAGAGTTTGCTGTTGGGTCTGGACCACCGGCCTTTACTGCCATAGTGATTTCCTTACCAATCTTAGTGAACGTGCGGGACATGCTGCCCCAGCGTTTCAGTTTCCTTGCTTTGCGATATTCAAAAGCTCTTCCCATAATTATTAATAGTTTTTAGTTCTTAATTCTATTTAAGCGACAGAGCAGCTGCACGGTGAACCTCTCCACTCTCCACTCTCCACTCTCCTCTCTCCTCTCTCCGAAATATTACAATTTGTTTACAGTATTTCAGTTTTCGTTGATTTTTTTTGCCGTTCCGAGAAAAAACTCGTATTTTTGCAGCAAGTTATCAATCAGAAAATCAATTATTTGCAAAAAAGAAAGGATACAAACATGAAAAAAATCGTTCTCCTTCTCGCCATCATGGCCTCAGCAGCCCTTTCGGCACATGCCGAAGGCTATCCCTTCCTCACCGTGCAGCACAGCGACGGCTCACAGCAGTCCTTCGCTTCCTCAGGACTCGTCATCACCTTCAGCGACGGCAACATGGTCGTCAGCCAGAACGGCACCAAGACCACACTCGCACTCAGCGACCTCAGCAAGATGTTCTTCTCCAACACATCGGGCATCCAGCAAATGGAAAATTCAGAATCGAAAATGGAGGATTCCTCCGTCTACGACCTCCAGGGCCGCAAGCTCCCCTCCCTTCAGGGAGGGGTCGGGGGTAGGCTTTCCCTCCCCAAGGGCATCTATATCGTGGGCGGACGCAAGGTCGTCGTGAAGTAACAACCCTACACCACACCATGTAAAAAGCGTATGAAAAAGATAGCTCTCTCCATCAGCCTCTTGCTGCTCACTGCCGTCGCAGCCACGGCACAAACCATGAACGTGCGCGTCGGCCAGGTTACCTATGCCTACTCGGCAGCCAACACGGGCGATATGACGATCACCGGCGGCAACACGCTGACCATTGAAGGCAAAGCCTACAACACCGGCAGCATCAGCCAGATCAGCATCGACGACAGCGACGTCGCCGACAACACCGTCAGCGTCAGCTACAATGGCACGTCGGCCAGCGTCGTCGTGGCAGGCAACGTGGCGCAGTATCTCACCGTCTCGGTCACGGGCGCCCATGTCAGCATTGTGCAGGCCGACGACCTGCCCAGTGAAATCACCTACACCCTCTCGGGCACCAGCACCGACGGCGAGTTCTACATGGATGGCTCGCTGAAGGCTTCGCTCGAGCTCGACGGCCTTTCGCTCACCAATCCCTCCGGCCCCGCCATCAACATTCAGAACGGCAAGCGCATCAGCCTCTCGGTGAAGAAAGACACCGAGAACACTCTGCGCGACGGCTCCGGCGGCGACTGGAAGGGCTGTCTGCGCTGCAAGGGCCACCTCGAACTCAAGGGCAAGGGCGTGCTCAACGTCTATGGCAACACCGCCCACGCCGTATGGAGCAAGGAGTATGTGGAGATGAAGAACTGCACTGTCAACATTCTGAAGGCTGTCGGCGACGGACTCAACTGCAATCAGTACTTCCTCATGGAGAGCGGCACGCTCAGCATCAGCGGTGTGGGCGACGATGGCATCCAGGTGAGCTATAAGACCGACGACGACGGTACCGTAGAGAGCGATGAGGAAAACACCGGCGCGCTCACCGTCAGCGGTGGCACGCTCAGCGTCACTACGACTGCCGCAGGCGCGAAAGGCCTGAAGGCTGAAGGCGCGGTGCTCGTCAATGAGAATTCGGCCACCACCGTCATCACAGTGAAAAACTCAGGCGGCGTGGATGCCACCGACAGCAGCGATCCCACGAGTAGCTCCTGCCTGAAGAGCGACAAGGCTATCACCATCGACGGCGGCACGCTCACGCTCACCAACACCGGTCAGGGTGGCCGCGCCATCAATAGCGAGGGCACGCTCACCATCAGCGGTGGCACCATCAGCGCCCAGGCGCAAGACACGTTCTACCCGGGTTGGAACCTCGGTGTTCAGGGTGGAGCCAACTATGTATCCTCCAACTACCCCGATGCGACGGGTTGGTCAAGCCCCGGGACAAAGAAATATAGCAAATATTACGAGCTGGCTTCCGGCGCAGATCTGTCGGACATCTTCGAGGCCATCGCTGATGCCGCTTCCGGCAGCTCGCAAAACACGAATGTGACCTCCGAGTCGGCTGTCACCGTCGATGTGGTATCCACTTCCTTCAACATTCCGGGCGGAGCCGAAGACATTTCCGTCCAGATCGCCCCCTGCACCGGAAGTTTTGTCTATACCGACGGCAAGACTTATCTGTCCTTCGGCGAGGCGAAGGAAGCGACGGAGTACGGCCTCCCGGCGATCGATCTGGACGAGGACGCGCTCT
>CALDIG010000217.1 GCA_937904375.1 uncultured Prevotellaceae bacterium | reverse complement strand
AAACGCTAAACTCTAACCTCTAACCTTCAAGTTTATAAAGTTTTAGAACTTTAGATACTTGAGTATTTAATTAAAAACAAAAATCAGACGACTAATAACGACTAGAAACAACTTTTTAGTTCACAGTTCAGAGTTCACAGTTCAAATCAAACAAAGATAACAAAGCCTTACAAAATCAACAAAGAATATTTTTTAGATAAAATGCTCACGCTTGGCAATGTTCAAGCAAGGTTGAATAACAAGGGCTGCGGTTCGGAAATGCTCAAGCAAGCTTGGCACTTCTCTCACCTTGCACCTTGTTTGACGCTGCTCTCGCTTAATCGCATTTTTGTTATTCTTGTCAGATTTTGAATAAAATGCTCACGCTCGCACAGTTATATCAAACAACTTTCACAACTTTCCAACAACTTGAACAACAAAATATTATTTCTCATGCTCGCAAGGCTTTTTCTCAAACAAAGACAACAAAGAAAAACAAAGTCAACAATTTTTGTTTTTTTTGTCAGGTTTTGTTGTTTTTGTTTGATAGTCTTTCTCGCTTAATCTCATTTTTGAATAAAATGCTCACGCTCGCAAGGCTTTGTGGTGGGCACAAGCTTTGACTCGCTTAATCGCATTTTTGTTTGCAATTGTTTAAAAAAAAAAGGATCCTCGATCCCCGATAAACGAACAACGATAAACGACAAACAATAAACGAGCACCGAAATCGTTTTAAATATATGACTAAGAATTTTCATTTTTTATTGGCGATTATAGGCGTATTGGTTGTGTTGTCGTTCACTAGTTGTATCGACGACGAGTTCACCACCAGCTCCGGCGATATTCTCACTTTCTCTACCGACACTGTGGCGTTCGACACCGTGATCACCGGTCAAGGCACTCCCACCAAGCAGTTCCTCATCTACAACAAGAGCAAGAAGATGCTCAACATCTCGTCCATAAGAGTGGCAGGAGAGAGCGAGGGGCATTTTTTCCTCAATGTCGATGGCGTGAAGGGCGACGAGTTTCACGACATCGAGATCAGGGGCGAGGACAGCATCTTCGTCTTCGTCGAGAGCCGTCTCGACCCCACCAATCAGGATGAGCCGGAGTTCTTGAAAGACCACATTGAGTTTGTCACCAACGGCGTTACCCAAAAGGTCACTGTCACCGCTTGGGGGCAGGATGTGATAATCCTCAACGACACCACGCTCAGCAAGCCCACCCACCTCACCGCCGCCAAGCCTTATCTCGTTTATGGCACTCTCACTATCGACACTCTCAACAATGTCACCTTCGATCCGGGAACCACCCTGCTCTTCCACAACAAGGCTGCATTGCTGGTGAAAGGCACTCTCACCGCTAAAGGCACTCAAGACGAGCCCATCACCCTGCGCGGCGACCGCCTTGACCATGTTGTTGGAGAGATAAATTTCGACATTATGAGCGGTCAGTGGGACGGCGTGTACTTCAACTACGGCAGCTACGGCAACGAGCTGGAGTTTGTCAATATGAGAGGCAACACCTATGGCTTGCAGGTGTTCTCCGAAGACATGGGCAAGCGCTCGATGCATCTATATAATTGCGTTCTGCACAATGCCACCTACCTCACACTGCTTGGCGTGAACGCATGGATTGATGCCGAGGGATGCGAGTTCAGCGATGCCGGCGTTTATGTCGCTGACTTCCTTGGAGGAAACCTACATTTCATCAACTGCACATTTGCCAATTATTATCTCTTCTCGGCAATCGAGGGACCAATCCTGAACCTTGAGACCGAATATGACGACGGCACTAAAGCGCCGTTCTTAGGCAGCTTCGACAACTGCATCTTCTATGGTAATACTGGCGAACTCAATGTGAATGAACTTAACGACGTGGGCATCTATCTGCGCAACTGCCTGCTCAAGAGCGCCGGCGAGGACGACGAGTTTTTCATCAACTGCACATGGGATGCCGACCCTAAATTCTACACCGAGCGTGAGAAATACATCTTCGACTACCGACTCCACAACGGCAGCGACGCCATTGCCCGCGGCAACCGCTCCTACTGCCCCGACGCGGCACGCTACGACCGCTACGGCATGGACCGCTTCGCCCGCGAAGGCATCGACATAGGAGCCTACACCTGGGTACCAGAACCCGAAGAAACCAATTAACTTAATGATTTCTTTCGCAACAAGTCAAGTATGTTGCGTTGGCAATGCAACAAGAAGTAATCAAACGATTAGAAACAATTCTCAGTTAAATTTGTGGAAATTCATGCAAATTAGTGGTTTGTGATGCATTTGTTTCCAAGCAAGAGGTTGTATTTTACCGTGTGGCACTTGCTCGACTTGGGGGCGGCGGACGAGACAGGTCTCGTCCCTACAATGCCCCCAAGCCTCACTGCGCGCGTGCTTCGAAAAATTCAGGGATTCGTGTGGGGGAAGGGTGCTAATTCTGAGACACGCGCACCGCACGCACGCTTCGGCCGTAGTAGCGGCCGATGCCGTTGTCGTACCAGTGCACGTCTCCCGAGTAGAAGATGAGGTTGAAAGCGTTGTACGGGTAGACATTGAGCGTGCGCGACCACCAGCTGCCGCCGGCGCCGGCGTAGTAGAGCTCGCTAGTCCAGCGGACGCCGGCGGCCGGCAAGAACACCGACGCGCCGTTGATGTTGCTGGTGAACAAGCAACCGTTCACGCCGTTCCTCGTTGTCCACTCGCCGGTGCAGTTATTATACAACTCTTGAAGCTGTGTCCACGATGGCATGCGCCACTCCGAGCCCCAGTTGGCAGTGGCGGCATCATCTTCGGGGTCAAGCTCGGTCTTGTTATCGACAAAGCCGTTCTTGCCATAATAACTATTAGTGCAATATTTAGTAAGTTCGTCCAAATCACTACCCCACTTATAGGTATCCCAGTTATATACACTCTTGGGCTGTGTCTCGCCCCAGGCGAAGTAGTCGCCATATTCCTCGGGACTGTTAGCCCCAACGTTCATCGTCGCCCACAGCGTGCCGCTGGGCAGACCAAGGTCAACATACTCGTGATAGCTTGACGGCGGGTTGCCAATCAGGATGTTGTAAATCATTGTGATGTCGGCAGCAGTGATAGCTCCGTCGCCGTTAATGTCGCTGGTGGCGGAGAAGGTCTCATCGCCATTGAGCAGGTAGTTGTAGAGGCAGGTGACATCGACTGTGGTCACACTCCCATCACCGTTCACATCACCTCTCACAGCTGTAGCCTGAGCCATTACCCCGCCACAGAGGGCGAGCATAGACATTAAAGATAAAATTTTCTTCATGCTAAAATAAGTTTTTTGCCTCTCTAGTACACAAGTTTGCCATAATTGTCGTAAAATTACACATTATATTTATAACAACCAAATCCTATATCATTATTTTTGACATACAAAGCTTATTTTAGAAGAACATAAGTTTACAAAAGGAATATAAGTTTTGTCCTTTTGAGGACTTTTGTTCTGGTGTCCTAATTATTGGAGTTTTATAGTGATTATTGAGGATGATAGGAAATCAATATATTAGTGAAATTCGTTTAATTCGTGTGCTTCTATTTTTAAGCAGAGCATGATAAACCAAATAAAACAAAAAAACTAGGCGTTAATGACTGAAAACTGAAAACTATTTACTATCTTTGCAAAAAATTTAATGAGCTAACAAGAAACCAGCCTGCAAGTAATAAGGCAGCAGCAAATGTTGACAAACTTGCCGCCAGTGTTCATTCACCATTGCCTTGTAAGCTTGTTCCTCGTCAGCTTGTTAGCTTTTCGAAAACATAAACAACCAAAAAAAACAACATGCCAAGTATCAAGAATTTTGATGAGCTTACCGCTCATCTTGCAAGTAAGGGAACAAAAAGCCGTGTGGCTGTAGTGTGGGCCGAGGACGATGTTACTCGCAGCGCAGTGTTAAAAGCCCTCGAGGCGGGAATTATCACCGTGACTTTTGTGGGCTGCCGTGCTGAGATTGAGGCCGATGAGAGCCTCGCTCAATATAAAAGCGAGTTCACAATCATCGACGCCAGCGACCGCGACGACGCTGCCGCCAAGGCCGTTACCGAGGTGCGCGAAGACCGCGCCAATGTGCTGATGAAGGGTCTGCTGAACACCGACAATCTGCTTCGTGCCGTGCTCAATAAGGAAACTGGAATCCTGCCCAAGGGCAACGTGCTCACCCACGTCACCGTTGCCGACATCCCCGAGCTGAAGCGTCTTCTTCTCTTCACCGATGCCGCAGTAATTCCATGCCCCACAGTGGACCAGCGCATCGAGCAGGTGAAGTATGTCACCAAGATTGCTCACGCTCTGCACATCGATGAACCAAAGATATCGCTTATCCACTGCTCCGAGAAAGTTGATGAGCGCCACTTCCCCTGCACTGCCGATTACGTAATCATCAAGGAGAAGGCCGCCAATGGCGAATTTGGCAGCTGCATCGTTGACGGTCCTCTCGACCTGAAGACCTCGCTCTGCTATGAGAGCATGCACCACAAGGGAATCGAGTCGCCCATCAACGGCGAGGCCGACGCAGTGCTCTTCCCCGAGATTGAAAGCGGCAATGTGTTCTACAAAACCATCACTCTGCTCTGCCACGCCCAGACCGCTGGCCTGCTGCAAGGCGCAAAGGTGCCTGTAGTGCTCCCGTCACGCGGCGACAGCATCGAGTCGAAGTTCTACAGCCTCGCTGTAGCATCGGCAATTTAACAAGAGAATTAAGCTAACAAGCTGACAAGGAACAAGCTGACAAGGCAATGGGTTTTGCGCAAGTTAGAGGTTAGAGGCTTCTTTAATGCAGAATGCGCAATGCAGAATGCAGAATGCAGTACTTTTGGCTTGTCAACTCGTCAACTTGTTAACTTGTCAACTAAAAACTAAAAACTCAAAACTCAAAACTCAAAACTCTAAACTATGCGTATATTAGTTATCAACCCAGGTTCTACTTCTACCAAGTTTGCCGTTTATGAAGGCGAAACTCCACTATTGCTGCGTTCCATTCGTCATAAACCCGAGGAACTGGCACCCTATAAATCGGTCTTGGACCAGTTCGACTTCCGTTACAACCTCGTGATGAACGAGATAAAAGTCACTAATGTAGATTTCAATTTCAAGGCAGTGATAGGCCGTGGCGGTTTAGGCAAGGCCGTTCCTGGAGGTGTGTATGAAATCAACGAGCAGATGCTTGAGGACACTCGCAACTCTCCTCGCGAGCACGCCTGCAACCTCGGATGCCTTATCGCACACAAAATCGCACAGCAGATTCCCGGCTGCCGCTGCTTCATCGCCGACCCTGTAGTGGTTGACGAACTTAACGACTACGCTCGCATTTGCGGCATTCCCGAGATTAAGCGCTGCAGCATCTGGCACCCTCTCAACCAGCGAGCCATCGCACGCCGCTTCGCCCGCGAGATTGGCAAGAAATATGAGGAGATGAACCTCATCATCTGCCACCTCGGTGGAGGCATCTCTGTTGCAGCTCATGAGAAAGGTGTGGCAGTAGATGCTCCTAACGCTCTTGACGGCGAAGGTCCATTCACCCCCGAG
>CALDIG010000216.1 GCA_937904375.1 uncultured Prevotellaceae bacterium | reverse complement strand
CGATGTACTCCGCCAAGTGCAGCAAGCCCGAAGCCGACCTGCTCGACCTCATGCGAGAGGGCGGCTGGCTCACCGCACAGGAGGCGAAGTCGTGGGGCTTTGTCGATGAGGTGACCGACTTCGGCGAGACAAAGCCGGTACTCACCGACGCGGTGGCTTCGGCGATGGCGGCTGCCGGTATGCCGATACCCAACATACCCACAGCCTACAGTCGCAATGAAACGCTCATTGAGCGGTTCATCGCTGCCATTGCCTCGCTGTTCAAGTCCGGCAAGGATGCCGAACACGAACAAACTGTCGCTGCAAAGCCACAAGCGGAAGTCGCTCCCGATGTCGCTCCCGACAATGAAGAAGTTACTCCTAATGAAAATAATCCATCACTCCAACCATCAAACCAATCAGCTCTAATGAACCAGTCCTTCTCGCTTCTGGGCAAAGTCCTCAATGTCGAGGGCTTTGCCGTGGGCGAGGACGGTGTGACGCTCACGCTTGACCAGATGCAAGCCGTGGAGCGTGCCCTTGCCGACCGCGACAAGCGCAACACCGAACTCGCCGAGCAGGTGACGGCCCTGCAAGCCAAACCTGCCGAAAAATCATCCGTGGTGGTCGATGCCAAGCAGCAGACCGCCAAGTCCCCGATTGACGCGTTCGCCGAAACGGTGAACTCAGCCAAACAACTGTTCAATCAAGTACCTTGAATTTCACTCATCACTTATCGTTACTCTTTACCCTTTAATCTTTTATCACGAAGTAAACTATGGCAGGACAACTGAATATCACGCCGTCACTGGAGCAGTTCCAAGAGGCGGCAACCAAATGGCGACCCGAGCTGCTCATGCAGCCCATCATCGGGTGCCAGGACACCATCCAGCACATGACCCCTCGCCCCGGCATCCGCTACAAGGAGAACGTGGGCACCATCTATGGTGACGCGCAGTTCGCACCCTACAAGCCCTCGCGCTCGTCGGACTTCAATCTCAACGTGAAATACCGTACACTTGAAACGTACATGGGTTCCGTGCACTGCAAGTTCGAGCCGAACTCCGCAGCGTCCACCATCCTCGGCTATCTCGCCGCCACCAAAGGCGACGGACAGATGAAGGCTCCCACGGCACTGCAGGTGCTAATCTATATCGCCAAGAGCCTGTCGGGCAACCTCAACGATGCCATCTGGAACGGTGAGCGCAACGCCACCGGCGACACCACGCATGACTTGTTCGACGGCTTCGATACGATTACCGCGGCTGAAATCGCAGCCGGGGCAATCTCTGCCGAGCAGAAGAACTACATGAAGTTCATCCACGTAACTCCCAAGAGCAACATGCTCGTCGGTTATGACCAGATGGGCGACATCGAGAGCGTCATGGTCAAGGAGTACGAGCCGTTCATCCTCTCGTACATCGCCACCATGTTCTTCGGCGTGCAGTTCGAGAGCATCGACTACCGCAAGCTCAAAGTCGTTGAACTGGCAGCGTGATTATTCACCATCACTAATCGTTAATCGTTACTCTTTACTCTTTAATCACGAAGTAAAATCATGGCAACGAATTGCACATCAATACTCAAATCGCTCGCTTGGTGCCAGGGAACGCCCGAACTCCCCGGCATCAAGCGCCGTATCTACTACATCGGCAAAGACCAGATCGTGAAGTGGCCGACGCTCAACCACGATAACCGTGGGCGGCTCACCGCCGCAGCTTATGCCGGCAACTTCGTTCTCGCAGCCGATGCGAATTGGAAGTACATCGACATCCTGCCCGACAAGTCGCAGCTCACCAGTGAGGCGCAGGGTGAATACCCCAGCCAGACGCAGCTGAACAAGCTGACCGCCGTTCACCCGGGCGTGGGCGTGGAGGCTTCGGCTCTCGCAGCCTACGTCAACAACAACGACTGTGTTTTCCTCGTCGAGACCGTCAGAGGAAAGTATCGTGTTGTCGGCAGCGAGGCATGGCAGGTCAAATCGACCGTGGCGCAAGACCTCGGCCAGGGACCTACCGGCACCACGAGCACCACGCTCTCGGTGGAAGCCACCGACGAGTGCCCGGCTCCGTTCTACTACGGCAAGATCGAGACCGAGGACGGCATCATCCAGCCCGAAACGGCTTCACAGCAGAACAATGGCGATACCGCCGGCTACGAGTACAACGGCACCACCTATGACGACATCAACGGCTTCATTGACGCTGTAGCCGCAGACACGGGCAAAACTCCGACAGAGATAGCAATGCTCTATCAGAGTGTGGCAGACCGATATGTCGGTGAACCTACAATGATTGCCCGCGCGTTCAACGAGGAGATTGAACAAATCAAGCAGGACACACCGATTAACCCTTAATGACTGCCAACTATGGCTGACAGTCATTCTTCGCAGGGAGAGGGGGCTTCCGTCGATATGGGAGAGGTGCTGCGCGACATCACCTTTCCCACCACCGACCTAAGTTCCCTCGACTTTTCGGCAGGGGCTGCACCCCAGAGCCGCGCCCAACAAAAAGATTTGTTTGCCGTGCAGCAGCGCAAGGCGTGGGACAAATCCACCGAGGCACGGTGCGATTTCTCCTACAAGTTGCGCCTGACCCGCCGAAGCAACGTGAACTTCATTTCCATCTGGCAGAAGTCGGTCTACGGCAGAACGCTCACCGACATCAAGGGCGACCCCGACATGGTGCAGTTCTTTGCGGACAGCATCGTGCCGGTCATTCGGGAAATGCTCGGCTATCACCTGCACAACGGCAGTTGGTGCATCTGCACATCGCCCAAGCGACGGCACAAGGTCAAGAACTTTGCCACGCTCATCAGCGAGGAGATTGGACGGCAGCTCGATATTCCGTTCTACGAGGATGTGGCGTTTTGCCACACCAAGCAACGAGTGAACGCTGTTTTTGAACTGAATATCTTGCCCAAAGAACCCAACATCATAGTCTTTGATGACTTCGTTACTACGGGTCAGACTTTGCTCGCCATGAAGAAATTGCTTCAAGGCTACGGCAAAAATCTATTTTTTGTTAGTCCGGTCAACAACAAGTTGTAATATAATAAATTATGAACCAAGAGTTTACTAAACAAATACAAGATTGGCTGAATTTGCCCCATGAGCAGCGCGACTACGCCAAAGGCGCACTCTACTTGCTTCAACTCACGGGCAACCAAATCATGTACCGCAATCTGATGGCGAACCCACGGCGCAACGCCGAGTTCATTGAACGCCAGTTGCAGAAGCGGCTCTCGTTCCGCTTGCAGAAACTCACGCACGCACAGGTGGAGGAAATGCAGTCGCAGGTTGACACCATCGCCAAAAAAGTTTTGACCCCCAACAGCGGTGAAAACTTTAAGCAGGGCAAGCGTGACGACCACGACCAACTGCCCGATGAAATTCAGGCTCTCTATGTCGAGAACCTGGGCATCGTGCAGCGGATGCGAGAACTCCACATGCGGCTCCGCTCGCTTTCGTCAGAGGATAATCCTGCACGCGACTGCGACCGTTATCCTTTCCTCAAAGAACTTATCGACCTTGATAAGAAATTGCACTCGAACTGGGAAACCTACGACCACTACACCGGCGAAGACGGCGCAGCGGTCATGGAGGCTGATGCCCGTGAGGAAAGCCGAAAAGCGGTGCGGTTGATTAACCTCGCCAAAGGCAGGTATGCCAAAAAGCCAAGCGAGGAACTGAAAAGCCAGATCCTCGACTTGTACGGCAAGGTTATCAATCCGACCGACAAACTTAAGAAAGACTTGACAGACCTCGGTATTCTTTAACCATTAAACTTTCTCCTTTAAGCAGCGGCACCGCCGCTTTTAATAATGAAACGTACTGCCTCAATAGAGGATTTTTTGAAGCCGCTGCGAGAAAAGCCCTATCAGGCTTATCTCTCTAACGCCTTGCAGGTGGCGGACGTGCTCGACTGGGTGCTGCAACAACTCGGCAAGTCCGAGGTGTGGCAGACCTCGTTCTCAATCTCCGAGGAGTTCATTCGTCGATTGTACTTCATCGAGAAGTCCGGGCTCGTCACTCGCTTCAACCTCGTGCTCGACCACAAGGCCACCAACAAGACGCTCAAACTGTGGGCGTTCATCACGCAGGTTATCTCGACCACCTACCTTGCCGACAACCACAGCAAGATTTTGCTCGTCAAGAGTGAGCGCGGCGAAGTCGTAAGCATCATCACCTCGCAGAACCTCACACGAGGCAACCGCTCGGAGAGTGCCGTGGTCACGACTGACCCCGAACTTTTCGCCACGCTCCACACCCAAATCCAAGACCTAATTCGCAACCACTCCGTTCCCCTGAACGACCTGTTTGCTCAAAAACTAGTGCGATGAACTATCTAAACTTTACGTTTGGATTGAATTTTTTTATCAAGGCACCATATTTTTTCATTTCTGCGTTGTTCATCAAACGAGCTTCTCCGGAAAGTCGCTTATAAATAACTTTCCCTTCTTCATCCTTGCCAAGATATTCATATCGCTGTACGTGAACTATTCCCTTGGGAAATGTTCGACCATCACTGGTGTTAATGTGCTCATGACTCCAATCAAAGTCAATAATCATCTTTCGACTCTCATATGCCTTTGCTTGGCACGCAAGACCATCTTTTCCTTTGCGGAAGTATACATCCGATGTGTTAGAAAACGAAGGCAAACCAGTATGTGTCCCATCCTTATCGGTCTTGAGTTTTATCATTTTTCCAGTTAGACCATTCATGTGTACGGTTTCACCGATTTGCTCATACAAATATTCAGAAAAACCTCCTGTCTCAATATATTGATTTTGTCCGCCCATAATTAAATCCAGTCATAATTATTATCATATAACACACAAGCATAATCTATTGACCTCAGCCATTCCAATAAAGTCATATCCTTATCGCTAAGGTTGTGCTCTTTAAGGTTTATAGCCAAAACGTCAGACAAAGATTGAGTGTGACATTCTTCACACTCCCTGTCATTACCAAAGTAACTTAAAATGTATTCATCAAAATCTAACCTAATGAGAAATAAAGCGTCCTCATTGTCGTTTTCGTGAAATACAAGATCATTAGCGCTAGTGTAGATATGCTCCTGCTTGTAACGCATTCTCTCGAAGAAAGTCTTCTCATTCTCCGATGTATAGTTGTTCTCCATCTTATTGAACAACTCCCTATCTTTAGGGTTTAACTTATTGATGATTCTTTCCATTTCTGAAATGTTTTTTGATATAACCGTCTATATATTGTATAGGTGTTTGGATGCCGGGAATCTCTATTCGCTTCCCATAAACCAAAAGCATTGTCGGTCGTTTTTGCTCCTCAAGTTCTCTCATGCTCCACTGCCATAAAGTTACCGACGAATGATGAGAGACATGGACAGTTTCATTTCCAACCGCTAAGATGCTTTCCTCGGGCAAGCCTTCATAGCACCACTTGAATGAATTCACATCGCCGTATGTAGCTGTAGGGACTACGTTAAGTCCACATAACTGCCAATATGCGGTGATAAATCTATTTCTGTATATTCCTTGCTCGCTCGTGAATTTATACTGAGGGTTGACGAAAAACGAATAATCTGGTCCGAATAACAAGTCAAACTTGCTTAAGGACAACGTCTTTGTGTACAATCTGTCCCACAAAGATTTCGCGAATTGATAGTCCGTTACAAATGAATGTAAGCCCTGCCCAAAACCATCAAGCTTTGAACGTTCCGTATAAGGATAAATTTGATTGAGCAACGGCAATTCTCCATTGTAAGGAGCAACTTGAGCAAATCCATGTTCATCTGTAAAGATCATTCCTTTACTGAGATGTAGATTCTCATATCTGAGTTCTCTTTTGTGATGTTCAGACATTCCTTCCGTGATGTATGTGTTGCTCTTAATCTTATCTCGCCTAATCTGACGAATATCTGGAATTTCGTCTTCAAAAAGTAACAATTGTTGCATATTAAAAAAATAGTCAAATTTTACAATGGGAGACCAAAGACAAAGCAATGAGGCCTCAAAAGAATTAAAAACGACATTTTTCGTTCAATTGCTTGCATAGGTGCCAAAATTTGACTACTTTTGTAAACAATTTAGAAGTCCTGTGGGTTGGGGCTAAAACTCCTCAACAATGCTAAAACTCAGGAATTTATAGAATTCTCGTGCGGCCGTCTAAAGTAGCACGA
This sequence comes from uncultured Prevotellaceae bacterium, assembly GCA_937904375.1. Classification (GTDB taxonomy): domain Bacteria; phylum Bacteroidota; class Bacteroidia; order Bacteroidales; family Muribaculaceae; genus Sodaliphilus. Next base: position 794 of record CALDIG010000216.1, on the reverse strand, counting down.
GAATTTTTTGCCCCTTTATAGCTTATCTCATACGTCAAATTTTAGTTGTTCAACTTTCTCGTTTTCTTCTCGTAACACCATCTTGTAAACTTCTCCGCCACATTCGGTGTCAAGTTGGGCGTTTCTTATAAGATCAAATGCGAACGATTTCGATTTATCCTTATAATCATAACCAAGTTCATTGAATATTGCAGCAGTATTAATGCTGTAATATCCACTGGAAGCAGCAACCTTAAATGCATCATCGTTAGCTTCATCAAGAACGACCATGAATAAATCTTTTCCGTTGTCGTCTAGGAAGAACTGCACATATTGCCGCTCCCCAAAATGGAGTATTTCACTTGTTGCTCTAGGAAACCCAAGCTTGCCTGTAGCTTGGATTGTAGCCTTGAGCTTTACTCCATACCGTTTGACACTTAAAAGTCTCATATCTGTACAAATTTTGCATTTAACATACCGCAAAGATACTCTTTCTTTTTTTACTGTGCAAATATTTTTTGCGCTTTGTTGATAACTTTTGTTGGATTTTCGTTTCAAAACTCATGATCCGAATGTTTTTTGTGTCATTCATCTCCCTTGTGTTAAATAACTATTTAACACAAGGGAGATGCCTTTCTATCGTCAGCCATTACGTCTTTTGATTTTTGGAAAAATAAATCCACCTTTGCCTGAAAAAAAGTCAAAGATATGACTTACACCGAAGAACAACTGGCGCAGATTGAGAACTTCGCCTCAATCTACCTCAAAATTTCAGATATGGCGGTGATTCTCGGCATACCTGCCGAAGTCCTCCG
>CALDIG010000215.1 GCA_937904375.1 uncultured Prevotellaceae bacterium | reverse complement strand
GGCGACGAGCTGCAAGGCATCAAGCGCGGCATCATGGAGATGGCCGACGGCATCGTCATCAACAAAGCCGACGGCGACAACATAGAGCGCGCCAACCTTGCCGCGGCGCAGTTCCGCAACGCGCTGCATCTCTTCCCCCTGCCTCCCAGCAAGTGGACTCCCGAAGTGCTCTGCTACTCAGGCTACTACGAGCTAGGCATCGACGAGGTGTGGGACATGATTGACCGCTATTTCGACCATGTGAGAAAGAACGGTTACTTCGCCCGCAAGCGAAGCCAGCAGGAGAAATACTGGATGTATGAGACCATCAACGAGCAGCTCAAGTCGCGCTTCTACAATGACCCCGAAGTGGAACGCCTGCTGCAGCTCAAGCAGGATATGGTGCTGCACAACCAGCAGTCCTCCTTCGTTGCCGCCACCGACGTGCTGAATTTCTACTACGATAAACTGATGTCAAATCACTAATCACATTTATACAACATGAAAAAGACAATATTCCTCTCTTTAGCAATTATGGCGATGGTAGGCTTGCTCTCATCGTGCGCCGTGAATCTTAACGGAGTGACTGCCAACTACAGCCGCATCAATAACTACTATGTCAACAACAATTTCCGTGATGGAACTCACAAACTCGTGATCCAAAATCAGCAAGATTTTGAGAGCGTGTTTGGCGATGCGGCAGTGATGGGACGCAATGGTCAGCCCACCAGCATAGACTTCCGTCACCAGTTCGTGATTGCCGTGATTTTACCTGAGACCAACCGTCAGACAACCATCGAGACGGCACTGTTGAGGAGAAACGGTGACCGACTTTATTTCTCCTACATCATTGACGAGGGGCACAGCACAAGCTATACCATGCGACCATTCACAGCCGTCGTAGTTGACCGCAACGAGCCCAGCTACGTGGTGTTCCAGCGCGTCACCCGCCAAGACCTCGAAAACGCCGGCATCCAATACACCGGACCCGGCACCAACCGTCCTCGATTGTAATAATTTAATTATTATGAATACTACTTTCAACAAACTCGTCCGATTGGTAGTATATATGCTTTGTGCCGTGGCCATTATCGCCTCATCAGTTTCTTCAACTGCCACCACACTATCAGATAGTGATGACGTGTTCAAGAGTGCCGCCCACATGCCTTCGTTCCCGGGTGGCGATGCCGCTCTGATGCGCTTCATATACGACAATCTGCGTTGGCCCCAAACCTGCGGATGCATTCAGGGCAAGGTTGTCGTTCAGTTTGTTGTTGAGAAAGACGGCTCTGTAGGCGAAGTGAAGGTTGCTCGCGGACTTGACCCTGATTTCGACAAAGAGGCAGTGCGCGTTGTCAAGATGTTGCCAAAATTCGAGCCTGGCCGCAACGCCGTTGGAGAACCAGTAAGGGTGTGGTACGTTGTACCTGTAACCTTCAAGCTTCAACCCGTTAACGAAGAAGATTAAACACTCTATTTTCATCACAAGTGGGCTAAAGTGCGATTTTTTTTGGCACTTTAGCCCACTTGTGAATTGTATTACAAACAACAATTCCGCTTTGTGTCAATTGTTTGAGTGCTCAAACAAGTCATCAAGACAGATTGATTTTGAAGCAATTTCGGCATATCCATGAGGCTTTAATCCTTGGGTAGTGACAACGACAGTTTGAATACCTTTCCGACTATGTGTCTCACGCATGAAACATTCAATGCGGTTTAGAATTTTGTCATATTCAGCCTTAGTAAGCGTGTATTGTGTTTTGCTATACTTAATCTCACACATCGTTATTATGCCATCGGCACGGTCAATAATCAAGTCGATTTGCGCACCTGGAGTTGATTCCCTGCTTCTCCAAGAGTAGTATTCAACATGAATGGAATCTAGATGTAGAGCACGAATAATTTGATTAATATGACATTGGCACACTCGTTCAAATGTGAACCCATACCAGGTATTTTGTTTGGGTGTGCCAAGATGATTGCGCCAATAATGCTGGTCAGTGATACGCTTTGCAAGAAATTGGTTATAGAACAAAGTGTAAAAATCTATCACCTGATAAATCATTTGGTTGAGTTTCTTGCCATTGCCATAGGCCCTAATAAAATCACAATGTGCCAAGTCGCTTAACACCTGACTCAAATGACCGTTGTTGGGAATGCTCAGGATGTCGGCTATTTGCTTGCGTGTGAGACCTTTTTTGTTATCTGACAATAACCTAATGACATCCATATAAACCTCGGGATGACGATAAAGAGATTGGAATAAACGATGATACTCATTTCTAAAATCACCATTTTCAGCAAAAAGCAGTCTATCAATATTATCTGTAGCACTTTGATCAAAATCTATCTTGCTCAGATAAAAAGGTATTCCACCAAGAGCCATATACATTTGAAGTATCGACATTCTGTCCCAGGTGCTTCGTTTGGCTCGCACATATTGCTCTGTCTGGAATAAAGTGAAAGGCTTCAAATGCATCGTGTGTGTTATGCGGTTATGCAGCCCGCCATGATTATTTACTACTTTATTAATCATCCATGACGTTGCTGAGCCACAAACAATTAGCATTAAGCGGTCCATTGCAACACCCGTTGTGTTCCAAAAGTGTCCAAGCGCTCTCACAAAACCTGAATTTTTTGTGTCAAAGCATGGAAGTTCATCAATAAACACTACCAAGCGTTTTTTTGTAGTGCGCTTCTTTTGTTTCAGCAACTGTGCAAGTTGAGCAAAAGCCTCCAGCCAGTTATTTGCTGCATCACCAGTATAACCATATTGAGTTAACGCCTGATGGAACACAGTCATTTGCTCTTTTTTATTGCCCTCTATGATTCCTGTGACAAAAAAAGCAAATTGGTCGTTAAAATAATTGCGAATGAGGAAAGTCTTTCCCACACGCCTACGTCCATACAATGCGACAAACTCGCTTTGCTTACTGTTGTAGTATTGAGTGAGATTCTCAATCTCTCTGTCGCGCGCTATCAGTTTCATGGGAGCACATTTTAAAGGATAATTCTAAAATTGAATTCTAAATGCAAAGGTACATATTTTTTTGTAAAAAACAACATCAAGTGGGCTAAAGTACGATTTTTTTTGGCACTTTAGCCCACTTGATATTCAGTCCGAAGGGCTCACTTAACACTTAACACTTAAAACTTAACCCTTATCACTTAACATTGAATTCCATCGTCACTTTGTCTTTGGTCACGTCGAGGGTGACGGGGCAGCCTTCGATGAGGGGATAGTTCCAGCTCTCGTCGTGGCCGGTGGGGAAGTCGTAGCACACAGGAATGTTATAGGGTTTCATATATTCGTCGATAAACTCAAACACCGATTTGTAGCCACGAGACGTGGGGCAACCGTCGAAGCGACCTACCACCAACGCTTTTATCTTATCCATCGCCCCACGCAAAATAAGGTGCTGGAACATACGGTCGATGCGTGAATAAGGCTCCTCCACCTCCTCAATGAAGAGGATGATGTCGCGGCCGTTGACAAACGAGCGGTCGAGGAAGTCGAAAGGCGTGTCGGCGATGTCGCCATACACACACATATTGCCGCCAATCAGGATGCCGCTCGCCGTGCCAGGCTTGTTGTACTCGTTGCCGGGTACCTCATATTTTGGCAATTTGCCCATCAGCATATCTCGCAGATAGAGGCTTGGCTGGTCAGTGCCGCCTGTCTCAGCAAGGCGTCCGCACATATTGCCATGAATCGCCATGTTTCCCGCACGCACCTCGGCGCTCAGGTAGCCAGTGATGTCGCTGTAGCCCACTATCCATTTGGGGTATTTCTTGAGGGTATCGACTGGCAGCAGATTCAGCACGTTGGCAGAGCCGTAGCCGCCGCGAGAGCACACTATCGCCTTGATGCTCGGGTCACGAAGTGCCCACAAGATGTCGCTCGCACGCTGCTCGGGCGTGCCGGCGTAGGTGTGGTAGTTGGTCCGCGCATATTTTCCCTCCACGGTCTTAAATCCCCATCCTTGCAGCACGGCTTTGCCCTTGTCGATGATGCTCAGGTCGGTGGGCACACTCGACGGCGAGAGGATGGCGATGGTGTCGCCCTTCTTCAAGAACTCTGGAGCCGTGGGAATGGCACTGCAGTCCATGCCATGCTGACGCTCCTTGTGAGGAGGACGAGGTCCATGATAAGCACCACGATGCGGCCTGTGTTGCGCAAAAGCAGCCATAGAAACACTAATTATTGCCAAAAATAATAATGCTTTCTTCATCATATTCATGTGATTTACGATTATTTTTCTGCAAAATTAGCAATAAATTCCCAAAACAGCTACAACCAACCACTAATTTCACGAATTAACACAAATAGCGTTTGTCGTTTTCTTCGTAAATTCCGAAAAAGTTGCCAATTTTTGGGATTTCATTCCGAAAAAGTTGCAGCTTTCTCGGAATAAGCTTATCTTTGCGGCAAATAAATTTTCTATTATGATACCACGGAAGTTAGAAAGCATAGTGACTGGTGCCCTGAATAAACGTAAAGCAGTCATAATTTTGGGATCTAGACAAGTTGGCAAGTCCACACTGTTGAAGACATTATTTGGCAATGACCAAGACATTTATTGGATTAATGGTGACGAGCAAGACATGCGGTCAATGTTTGACAATGCCACATCTACAAGTCTCAAAGCCGTGATTGGCAACCATCGTTATGTAGTGATTGATGAGGCTCAAAGAATCAGCGACATAGGCATAAATCTCAAGTTGATGATTGACAATATGCCCAATGTGCAAGTGGTGGTCACTGGCAGTTCGTCGTTTGAGCTCTCCAACAAAATCAATGAACCTCTTACTGGTCGTAAATTTGAGTATCAAATGTTTCCCCTTTCATTCGGAGAAATGGTTTCGCACACGAGTCTGCTAGAGGAGAAAAGGCTTCTCAAGCATCGCATGATATTTGGTTACTATCCCGATGTGGTAGTCAATGCGGGTAACGAAAAAGAAATTCTCCAAAATTTAGCCAGCAGCTATTTATTCAAAGACATTCTGTCGTTTGACAAAATCCAGAAATCAGAACAGCTTGTCAGATTGCTGCAATGCCTAGCGTTACAAATTGGGTCACAAGTGTCGTATAACGAGCTTGGACAACAAATAGGACTTGACTCGAAAACAGTTGAGAAATATATCAGCCTTCTTGAAAAGTGCTACATTATTTTCAGGCTAACATCATTCTCAAGAAATCTGAGAAACGAACTGAAGAAAAGCCGAAAAATATATTTTTACGACAACGGCATCCGCAATGCTATCCTTGGGAACTACTCCTTGATTGAAAACAGAATGCCAAACGAGATTGGTGCGCTATGGGAAAACTTCGCAATCGCCGAGAGAATGAAAAAGAACGCATACGAGAAAGCATACTGCAACACATGGTTCTGGCGCAACAAAGAACAGCAAGAAATAGATTACATTGAAGAAGCCGACGGGAAGATTTCAGCGTTTGAATTTAAATGGAATCCAAACAAAAATGCAACTATCCCCAACTCATTTGCTAAGGAATATAGTGACAACTTCTCAGTGATTAACCCTAACAATATTGATTGGTTCCTGCTATGATATTCCAAAAAAGTTTCCGATTTTTGGGATTTCATTCCGAAAAAGTTGCTACCTTTTGGGAATTTACAGACTTATAAATAGAAAAATCAGGGGAGTGCACACTCCCCTGTATTTTTTTACAAAAAGTTAAAAAAGTTACTTAATCCACTTCACAATCTCCTTGAAGGAGCGTTTCTTGCCGTAGAGGAGGATGCCGGTGCGGTAGATGCGCGCCGAGATCCAGATGCACAGCAGGGCGGTGGCGAAGAGCAGCACGATGCTCAGCAGCAGCTGCCACCAGGGCACGTCGAACGGCAAGCGCACCATCATCACCACAGGAGAGGTGAACGGAATTATTGAGCACCACACCGCCATGGGTCCGTTGGGATTGCTCATGCAGCCTATGCCGGCATAGAGAGCGACCATCATAATGAGGATGATGGGCATGGTGAACTGCGAACTGTCACTCGCCTGATCGACCGCCGAGCCGAAGCCAGCGAAGAGCGACGAATAAAGCAGGTATCCGCCAATAAAGTAGAGAACGAAGTTGCCCAACAGCGAGAGCCAGTTGATGCTGGCAAATGCCGACATCATGCTCGCAACAGTGCTATCGGCCTCGGGCATGTTCATGCCCATCGTCTCGGGAGAGGACGAAACATCACCGCCTATTCCCATAAAGCCCAGCACGCCCATGGCGATGCCCATCAGCACTACCCAAATGGCAAACTGTGTGAGCCCCACAAGTCCCACGCCAATGATTTTTCCCATCATCAGCTCCATGGGCTTGCAGCTGCTCACTATCACCTCGACGATGCGGTTGGTCTTCTCCTCCACCACGCTGTTCATAATCATTGCGCCGTAGGAGAGGACAAAGGTATAGGTCAGGAACGCCAGTACCAAGCCAATTATCGAGGCTATCGTGGCGCTCTGCTCCTGCTCCTCGCCGTTTTCGTTCCACTTCTTCGACTTGATGGTGGCATTCACCTGCGACTGCGCTATCTTATCGGAGAGGTCGGGGTCGTGGAACGATGCTATCTTAGCCTTGCTGAGCGTGTCGGTAAGGCATTGGTTGAGATACATCATCGTGCTCTCGTCGAGCGTCTTCTCGCTGAAGAGGTCCACCTGCTGACGCTCCAGGACATCCTCAGGAATAACCATTATCGCGTCGATTCTCCCCGACGCTTTCTTGTAGGTGTCAAAAGGTTTGTCCATCGAGTCGCCCTGCAGCAGCTCAAAGCGGTAGCGGCCATTGTCTTTGAACGCGCCGCCATAGTTGCGGCTGCGGTCAACCACCGCGATGCGTATCTGCGACGAGTCGGTCTTGTCGTTGATATACTTCATCAATATGGGTACAAACAACAGCAAAATAAGCAAGAATGGTATCAATATAGTCATGATAATGAACGACTTCTTGCCCACTATCGTCATATACTCATGCTGGATTATAAGTTTTAGTTTATTCATTATTTTCAGGCGCCTGCGGCGCGGTTTAAAGTTTATCGTTTTTAGCTGACGAGCGAACGAGGCAAGTGTTAAGTCATACGACCAGAAACGACTAGAAACTACTTTATCGGTTATTGGTTATCGTTCGAGAAGCATTTAACACTTAACACTTGACACTTAACACTTAACACTTAACACTTAATGCCATTGCCTTGTCGGCTTGTTCCTTGTCAGCTTGTTAGCTGAATACGCATTATGCATTATTTTGCACTGTCTCGATGAATATCTCGTGCATGCTCGGGAGCTTCTCGGTAATGCCGGTGAGGGTGTGATGCTCATTGAGGTGAGCTATGGCGTCGTGCAGGGTGGCACCTGTAGCCAGTTTGATGAGTGTGCCGTTAACATCGTCGTTAGGCACCACCTCAAAGAGACCATTCTTCGGCTCCACCTTCTCCTCGCCTGCCACGTTCACCACAAAGAGGTTCTTCTTGTGTTGCCGCTTGATGTCGGCGACCTTGCCCTCCAGCACCACGCGCGAGTGGTTGATGAGCGTGATTTGCTCGCATATCTCCTCCACGCTCGCCATGTTGTGGGTAGAGAACAGAATCGTGGAGCCCTCGTCGCGCAGCTGGATTATCTCTCGTTTGAGCTGCTCGGCGTTCACGGGGTCAAAGCCCGAGAAGGGCTCGTCGAAGATGAGCAGCTGCGGACGGTGGATCACCGTGGTGATGAACTGCACCTTTTGCTGCATACCCTTCGACAGCTCCTCCACCTTGCGGTTGCGCCACTCGGTGAGGTCGAAGCGTTCCAGCCACTTCTCCATCTCGCTCACGGCAAGCGGCTTAGGCATACCCTTGAGACGAGCCAGATAAACTATCTCGTCGGCGACTTTAATCTTCTTATAAAGCCCGCGCTCCTCGGGCAGGTAGCCGATGTTGGCGATGTCCTCCTGCACCATTTCGCGGCCGTTAAGCAGCACTGTGCCACTGTCGGCACGCGTGATGCGGTTGATGATGCGTATGAGCGAAGTCTTGCCGGCGCCGTTAGGTCCGAGCAGTCCATAGATGGCACCCTGCGGCACATGAAGATCCACATGGTCGAGCGCCAAGTGCCCGTCATACTGCTTCACCACACCATTTACGTCAATAAAATTCATAATAGCTATTTTTCAAGTTCGTTATTCTTATTGTTGCTTTTTTTGAGTTAGACGCACAATTCTCAAAAAAATTACACAAAATAGAAAAAATATTCCAGATGACTTGAAGATTAATCTCTAATCTTTCATCACTAATCCTCAAGTTTCAAAACTCGAGAATTTTGGCACAAAGGTAATCAAAATTGCACAAAACGAGCAGTGACAGCGTTATTTTTTGTAATTTTGCACACAAATGTTTACTTTTACATTCTTCATAGGACTCATGTCGCAGCTGTGCTATGGCGCGAGGCAGCTGGTGCAATGGGTGATGACTGAGCGACTCAAACGCGTGGTATCGCCCACCGGCTACTGGGCGTTCAGCCTCGCTGGATGCTGCTTCATGCTCACCTACGGATGGCTGCGCGAGGACATCGTAATCCTCGTCGGGCAGATGCTCTCATTCTATGTGTATGTGCTCAACCTCGACTATAAAGGGGCGTGGCGCAGAATCCCCCTGCCCATAAGGATAGTGCTCTACTGCGTGCCGGTCATCGCTCTGGTGTTCACCGCCATCAATGCGCCGCACCTCGTGGACCGCTTCATCCACAACCCCGAGAACCCGCTGTGGCTGATGATTTACGGAACCTGCGCCCAACTCATCTTCCTCTCGCGATATGCCTACCAAGTGGCATATTCCGTCAAGCGCCACGAGTCATGCCTGCCACCAGTGTTCTGGCTCATCAGCGTGGTGGGTGCCTCCCTCACCCTCATCTACGGCATCATCCGCCTCGACCCAATCCTCATGCTAGGCCAGAGCGTCTCAATCCTAATCTTCTCCCGCAACCTCTACGTGGGGTGGCGATACTCGAAGAGATAGCCGCTGCGCCAGTTGTGCCGCTCGCGTTGCTCGCTGGTTTGCCGAGCTACACTTGATTCACTTACGGACGGGGTATTTTAAAATTAAGTCATCCGTAACTATGTTTTTCAACCCACTTACGGACGATGAATAAATTGGATTTCTAGAGTTAACAGGCTGTTATCCAAAGAAGTCATCCATTGTCACTTCGCTTTGAATCATGCCACTATATTTGTTTTGCTTAAGTCTGTAGGTTATACCATAATCAAGTGCAACGCTTTGCTGGTGCCTGTCACTCTCCTAAAGGTCTCCAAGCGCTCATTCAAATGGTTAACATATTGCTTGGAAATAACGTATTGGGCACGTGAGTATTTCATTTCGCAAATGTTTATCACTTGGTCCTGTCGGTCGATAACAAGGTCGATATGCTCACGGTTGTCGTCTTCCACGTTGTTCCACGAACTCACTTGCGTGAGGATGCCCGAAATTCCATAGATGCTCGTCGGGGATATTGCGGCTGTGCAGAAACGTCAGGTAAAAGAAGGTATAAGGGTCGTCAAGCCAATGCTTAATTCACAACGGATTATGCATTGTATTTTTCTGGTAGGCGAGGCGCTCGTCGCCGTTGGCGAGGTAGATGATGCCGCAGTAGGTGAAGCCATGTTTTTCAAAGAGGTGCTGCATGATTTTGTTGTCGCGGTGGGTATCGACGCGAATGTTGGGATCGGCGGCAAAGCAGTAGTCCATGGCACTGGCGAAGATGCCCCTTGCCTCGGGCACTGCCCCCATGCGGTGCACCACATGATAGGGCAGAGTGTCATCAAGCCATGAGCCATTATAGATGACAGCGTAGGTTGGTTCAGGCGACGGCAGGAAAGCAAAATAAGCCACCACCACACCGTCATCTTCCACCACCATCGCCCCACCACGCTCCATGTCGCCAAGGATAGCAGCCTCATCGGGATAACCATTAATCCATTGGTTGGCGTTTCCCGCATTGCGCATCACCCGCTTGGCAGCCGCCAGCACCTGCATGATGCGCTCCAAGTCATGGGCTGTGGCATGTCTTATATTCCTCATGGTAAAAACTAAAAAACAATGGCTGTGATAATACCTTTCACAGCCATTATCAATGTATAGTTCTCTTAGAAGTTCAGCGATATGCCTCCCATGAGGCCTATCTTTTGTGCACCTTGACCCGGTAGCACGTCCCACTGCTTGCACAGCAGGTTGTTGGCCTGTGCCCACACCGAGAAGATGTGGCTGAAGTTGTAGCGCGCGCTCACATAGAGGTTGGCGACATCTTTCATGTCGATAGACCCATATTTATAGTAGTTACCCTCAACTAAGGTCTCGCCGGTCTCATCGTCGATAACGGGATATACCCACTCACGAGAGAGCGCCGAGCGGTTGCCGCGGTAGTCAAAGCCGAGAGTTAACATCAACGGCTTGATGGGCCACACCGAGACATTGAGATTAAACAGGGTGGAAGCCCCGTCGTTGCCAAGAGAATAACCCTTGTAGCGCATTCCGTCAACATAATCCTCATCGCCTTGAGGAGCGTAGGCAAACTTCACCTTGGCCTCGGCAAGCGAGCGGTATTTATAGGCAAGTTCCACGCCCATGTGCCAGCCCTGCCACTTGGTCATCTTGTAGATGGTGGCGGCATACTGGTTTGCGTCGAAATAGGGGGTGTTGCCATCGGGACGGGGCATCTCGGCATAAAGGTCCTTGTAGATGCCACTATAGGCTGCAGGCACCACTGGGTCGAGACATCCAGTCTCGAAGCCATAGCCGGCATAGACCTTTGCGCTGAAGCCCACAAAAGGTCCCACGTTCACGCCAATGCGTCCGTCAAAGGGGATATATGTGTTGCCATACTGCGCCAGTGGGTCGTTGTAGCGGTAATCGTTGTGCATATCGCCCAAGTGATTTATTGTCTTTCCGCCCTCGGCAAGCACAAAGAGGTTAACGCCCTTAGTGATCTTGAAGTTGAGGTCCACATTAGGCGAGAGGCGGAGTGCAGCGCCATCGTTGAACGAGATATTCAGGTTAAGACCTGCTTTTGCCTTGAAGATGTCGTTCTCATACATATAATAAGGTGAGAGGGTGAGCATGGCATAAGTCTTGTCGTTAGCCTTGTTGGTGAACTCATTGTGACGACGCAGATTCATGATGTCGGCAGCGAAGAGCAGTCCCACGTCACCTATCTTGTCAATCTCATATCCACTCTCCACCGAGGCATTGAGCCAGAACTCCTTGCTGCCGTCGATACCCTCGAGGTGCGACTTGTCATAGCCGGCATAGTCGAGGGTGGCATTGGCCTCATACTCGAGCTTGTCGCCATTAATGTTGAGCTCGCTCTGCCATTTACCGTCGGCGCGAGCCTCGAAGAACGCGGTCTTGTGGTCTTTTAGGTAATCGCTGAAGCCGCCATAGAAGTTGTAGCTGTCGAAGTGCAGCTGTCCGTCAATTCCCAAAGTGCCGGCATCAAGTTCTTTCATCCAGTTGGCACCCACAATGTTGTCGTTGAAGCGCTGTTTCTGTCGCTGTGACGGCTGCTCTATGAGTTTAGTTGTGTTCTTGCCCACCCAGGTGCTGTTGTGAAGCATCCACACGCTAAGTTTCTCGTTGGTCTTGTCGATAGCTCGGTATCCTGCCCCCGCCACGAGGTTGAGGCTTGTGCCTCCGCCCAGGAAGAGATAACCCCGCTGATTGGAAAAATTGTGGCGAGTGCGGTAGCCGTAAGGCTCCATGGTGGGAATCTCCACTGGCACGAGAGTGGGCACTGCCCAATCGCTGAACTGCGGTGCCACGGTCTCTTTCTCCACTTTCTTGACTTCTTTTGGAAGCACTGTCTTCTTGACCACGGTTTTCTTCACCGGGTCAAACTCCCTCTCTAGTGTTATGTTCTTATTGAGGTCGGTCTTGTTTTGGTTGCTGTTTTGAGCCATCGCCACATTGCTCAAAATCATAGCCATTGCCAGGCACGCATATTTCATCTTTTTATCCATATCTGTTATAGAAATCTTTAAGTATCTTAATTATAAGTTAATGACGATTATTTCTTACTCTTCTGCAACTTCTTGAGGCGAGCGTCAATCTCGTTGAATATCTCGTTCTCGGTGCCGGGATAGTTGGTCTTTAGAGTCTTGAGATAGTCAATAGCATCTTGTGTCTTGCCTTGATACTCAAAAATGTCGCACAGCAAGATGAAGCCCTTGGCAAGCCAGTAGTAGTGAGGCGTGTCGCTGTTGTTGAGAGCGGTGAGGGTGTCTTCGGCATCGTCGATGTCGCCGTTGTCAAACTGCATCTTCGCCAACTCGTAAGCAGCCTGTGCGCCAGCCTCGCTCTGGGTGTTGGCAGCCAGCTCACGCAAGTCGTTCATCGCTTCGCTCTGCTTACCCAGATTGCTATAGGCTAGAGCGCGGCAGAGCGTCACTTCCTGCTCGAGCTCGGCATTTAGGGTGTTGTTGTAGGTCAGCAGTTCATTGGCACTGCTCACCACGTCTCTCCACTGCTGCGCCTGACTCGCTGAGCGTACCATGCCGAGCAGTGCCTGCGAGAGGTTGTCGGTGTTGGTGGCTTTCTCGGCCCATATCTCATAGATGGTGTAAGCTTCCTCGGGGTTGTCGTTCTGCATTAGCAATGCTGCCTTGAGGGCCATGGCGCGCTGCGCGAAGGCGGCGTCCTCATTGCCGTCGAGAGCTTCGGAGAGGGCTTCCATAGCACTGTTGTAGTCATTCTTGGTGTAATAGTAATAGCCGATGTAGTATTTCGCTTCATTCGTATAAGCTCCATCGGGGTAGTCTCTCAGGTAGTTCTCAAGTTTGGAGATACTATTGTGGTCGATAAAGTATATCTCGGCAGCGTCGAATGCAGCCTTCTCAATTTTCTTGACATCGATTTTCGGTCCTCCAGGGATGCTGTTTAGGCGAGAGCTGAAAGCCATGAGGTCGTCGCGCTCGGCATAGATCACTTTGAGGTCTTCGGCGGCAATCTTTGCCTCCTCGCTGGCGGGATAGGTCTCTATCACGTTCCAGTAAGTGGCAATGGCCTTGTCGTCGTTCTTGCGCGACTTCTCGGCAATCGCCATCTTGAGCATCGCCTCACGCGCCTCGGGCTGGTTGGGGAACTTGGCAATGAGCTTCGAGTAGGTGTTGACAGCACTTGCCACATCACCCTTGAGAATGAGAGCGTTGCCTTTCTCGAGCATTGCCTCGGGTACCTTGCTTGAGTTGGGATAGTTGGCAATCAGCTCATCGAGTTGCTGAACCTTGGAGTCATACTGGCTCATGTCGCCGGCGATGATTGCCTTGCGCAAGATGGCATACTCCGACGAGGCATCCACATCGCCTCGTGAGGCCTTGGTGTAGTTCTCGACAGCGGCATTGAAGTTCTTGCCATAGTAATAGGCATCGCCAATGCGGTTGTAGGCCTCGGCGGTCATGTCGCGGCTCAGGGAGTTGGTCTCGATGGCTTTCTCAAAATAGCCTATCGCCTTGGTGTATTCCTGCTGGTTGAAAAGCGAGGAGCCGGCGTTATAGAGTGCCAGACCGTAGTTGGGGTCGCTCGTCGATGCCGCATTGATGAAGTCCTGCTGATTGGCAGCGGCACTCTTGTAGTCGCCGAGCTGATATTGCGCCTCGGCAAGCCACAGCTTACTGTTGTTATAGATCTCGCTGTCCTTCTTACCCATGTCAACGGCCTCCTGGAGGCTGTTTAAGGCATTGCTCGGCTTATTGTTGCGCAGCTGCTGCACGCCCTTGCGGTAGAGCACGCTCTGCTTGGCCTTGAGCACCTTGTCGCTAGGGTTGTTGATGTTGGCGATGCTGCGCAGGGCGCGGTCGTAGTCGCCGGTGGTGGTGTAAGCGTCGATGAGGTAGTTCTCCACATTGCTGTAGTAGCTGGAATTGGGGTATTCATTGAGGAACTGCTCAAACATGTCGATGGAGTTGTTGAATGGCGTGCGGCCTCCCTGACTCTGGCTGATAGCATAGTTGTAGAACGCCGTCTCGCGCACATTGTTGTCCCAATTCATACTAGCGGCGCGCTCAAAGGCCATCGAGGCTCCGTTGTAGTCGCTGCACTTGAGACGGCTTTGACCAATGTAGAGATAGGCGCTCTGCGCCAGTGCGTCGTCAACACCTGTGACCTCGGCCATCGTCTCGATAGCGCCCTTATAGTCGCGGTTGCCGTAGTCTATCACGCCTAGCATGTAGGCGGCAGGGCGACGCTCCTCGTTCTCCTCGTCGCTGAGCTCCAGGAAGCGGCTAAGATAGGGGGCCGCCTTGGCATAGCTGCCTAGGCGGTAGTAGCTCTCGCCCACCACGCGGTTCATCTCGGCACTGAAGTAGTCGTTGGCATCGTCTTCGATGAGCGACTCACCAAGCTTCACAGCGTTGTTGTAGTTGCCTTGCTTGTACATGATTTGGCACATGTAGTATTGAGCCTGATAGCCCAAGTCGCCGGTGCGGTCAACCTGCTCAAAATACTCCATAGCCTTATCATACTGGCCGTAGGCATATTCAATGTAGCCCTTAAAGAACGTTGACGCAGTGCCATACTGCTTGGTGCTTGAGAGCTTGTCGTAAATCGTTTTGGCCTCCTGGTAGTCGCGGAGCATCAGGTCGCAATAGGCCTTGCGGTAGAGTACACTCTCGTCGTAATCGTCGTCGAGTGCTTTCTCGCGCACCTGCTCATAGCACTCGCGTGCCTGCGCAAAGTCGCCATGATAGAAATAGTAGTCACCCACTTTGGCACGGGCGGCCAGTGCCAGCGGCTCGGCGGGATGATTCTCGATAAACTCCTCGAGCATCGTCAGGCTCGACGGATTGCCAAGCTCCATCTCGTTCAACGCCATCATGTACTCGGCCTCTACTTCGTTGTTCCAAGTGGGAGTGAGGCTGCTGTTGTGAAACCACAGCTGGTGGCTCGAACCAACATAGTTGCGCATCTCCTGCAATAGTGTAGCACGGTTGATGAAGGCGTCGCTACTGTACTCCACAACACTCGGTTGTGCCAGCATCGATGCCGGAGCCGTGACAGCGCATATTAAGAAAGCGGTCTTAAACTTCATAAGTATATTTTATTGTCAATTTTTAAAATCGTTTTTCATAATCTGCAAATTTAGATAAAATTTTTCACCTAATTACTCCAAAACCCATATAAAAAGAAAAAAAATAATTAAAATAATATTTCATGCGCATTTTTTTTGGAATTTCAAATATTTTTCGCAATTTTGCAAATTACTCCTGCGACATGAGGAACGTGCAACGAGAAACGACCAAGAACCACGCCGCAGTGCAAAATCAATACTTAAAACTCAATATTTAAAACTTAAGAAAATGGAACCTATCAAATGCCCCAATTGCGGAAACATAGTGCCTCCCGGCAGTAATCAATGTGTGTTTTGCGGAACACCGGTAGCAGCACCAGGCATGCCGCCCATGCCGCAAGCCTCGGCTGCGCCACCAAGCATGCCGCCAATGCCACAGGCTCCACAGATGCCTGAAATGCCACAGATGCCTGAAATGCCACAAGCACCTCAGGCTCCACAACCACCACAGATGCCACCGATGCCACAGGCACCGCAAATGTCACAAATGCCGGATATGCCACAAGCTCCACAGATGCCGGCAGCTACCGACAAAGCTGCAGAATTTATACCTGAACCCGATCCTCTTCCTAAACCTGGCGAAGCAACGGTGCTTATTCCCGAACCGGAACCCGAGCCGGCAAAGGTGATAATACCCGAACCGTTAGCTGAGCCTGAACCCTCTCTAATGCCAAAGTCTGAACCCTCTCCAATGCCAAAGCCTGAACCCGCTCCAGTGCCAGAACCTGCGCCTACACCAAGACCCGATGCTGCAACTGTGGCAGCCGCTAACGCAGCCGGTGCCATCAGCGACGAAGCGAGAACAGTGCCTGGCATTGGCGCACCGGCAAGCGATGCCAATACTGCTGAGCCTACCCCTATAGCCCCTGACTATCAAGAGGAAAGGAAGAAAAAGAAATTCCCTTGGATTTGGGTCATCATCATAGCTCTGCTGGCAGCACTCGGCGGTGGTGGTTATTGGGCTTGGGATCAGGGTCACCTCGATTTTGCCAAGAAATGGTTCAAGAGCAAAGATAAAAACAAGCATTCCGACGACAGCGACAGCGACGAAGATGGCGACAGTGACGAGGAGAGCGATGAAGTGAGTGTCTCTAATGATGATGACGATTATTATAATTATGAGAATGAGGTCTCAACGCCAAGCAAGGACCCAAACGAACCCGAAGAAGACGAGTTTGAGCCTCAGCCCACAGCTCCTGAAGTGGCTCCCGAGCCAGCTCCAGCCGCACCAAAGCCCCAGCAACCCGCCACACCCAAGAAGACCACAACACCGCAAAAGCAAATACAAAACAAACAGCAACAGACACAAAAGCAACAGACACAAAAGCAGCAACAGCAACCCCAAAATGACTCTCACAGAGACTACGAATACGAGCGACTGCGTAACGGAGGCCAAAGGGTGTTCTAATTGTGTTTGTTGGAAGATGGTGGAACGAGGAACAAACAAAGAAACAACCTTTCCTCTTTCCACCTTCCTTGCGCCAAAGGTGCTCTCAACCCTAAACTCTAAACTTTAAAAATGAAACGTCTTTTTATAATTATTGCCGTGTGCTTCATGGTATTAGGTGCTATGGCGCAGTCACGCATCGACCGACCCAAACTGGTGGTGGGCGTTGTAGTCGATCAAATGAGATGGGACTACCTCTATTACTACTATGAGGACTATGGTCCTGACGGTATCAGGCGGCTGCTCAGCGAGGGCTACAGCTGTGAGAACACGATGATAAACTATGTGCCTACCGTCACCGCCATTGGCCACACGAGTCTCTATACCGGCTCGGTGCCGTTCTTCCACGGCATCGCCGGCAACGGCTTCATGATTGACGGCAAACCCGTGTCGAGCACCGACGACAAGAGCGTGGAAGGCGTGGGCACCGACAGTAGTGTGGGTATGAACTCGCCGCGCAACCTGCGTGCCACCACCATTGGCGACGAGCTGAAGCAGGCTTTCGACTTCGAGTGCAAAGTCTATGGCGTCGCCATCAAGCCGCGCGCCGCCATCCTCCCCGCCGGGCACAGCGCCGATGCTGCCTACTGGTGGGACAGCAACGTGGGGCACTTTGTCACCAGCACCTACTACATGGACCGCCTACCCAACTGGGTGGAGAAGTTCAACCATAAGTACAGCACCGAGCCCAAGCACGACCTCAACACCAGCAATGAGGGGGTGACCTACACTTTCCGCATGGCGGAGGCAATCCTTGAGAACGAGAAGCTGGGACGCGGAAAATACACCGACATGCTATGCGTGAGCGTGTCTTCGACCGACGCCATAGGGCACACCTACAGCACCCGCGGCCAGGAGAACTATGAGGTGTATATGCAGCTCGACAAGGAGCTTGCGCACTTCTTTAAGGAACTCGACAGGCAAGTGGGGCGCGGCAACTACCTGCTCTTCCTCAGCGCCGACCACGGTGCCGCCCATAACCCCAACTTCATGAAGGAGCACGATCAGCCCGCCGGCGGATGGGACGCAAGAGCAGCACGCACTAAGATGAATGAGGAAATCTACAGCGAGTGCGGCGTGCCCGATGCCATCCAAGCCATCTATGACTACCGCATCTACCTCGACCACAGCAAAATCGACAGCGTGGGTGTCGATGTGCAACTAGTAAAGAAAGCCGCCCTCGATGTCTTGAGCAAAGAGGAAGATTTGGTACTCGCCGTCGATTATGAGAAAATCCAGGAAGCCAGCATCCCCGATGTCCTCAAAGAGCGACTCATCAACGGCTACCACCGCGGCCGCAGTGGCGACATCGTGGTGATGACACAAGCCGGCTACCTGCCATTCAAGGTGAAGAGCGACTATAAAGGCACCTCGCATGGCTCATGGAACCCCTACGATAGCCACATCCCACTGGTGCTCATGGGGTGGCATGTGCCTCACGGCGAGACCACCAAGCCCACCCGCATCGTGGACCTCGCACCCACCATCTGCGCTATGCTGCACATTCAAATGCCCAATGCTTGCGTGGGCAATGCCATAACTTTTGACGTAACACAATAAATGACTCAAGTTTATAAAGTCATAAAACTTTATAAACTTGAAGGTTGAGTCCACTTTAAAAAGTGGCATTTTTTGAAGATATTGTTATTCGGATGGCTT
>CALDIG010000214.1 GCA_937904375.1 uncultured Prevotellaceae bacterium | reverse complement strand
AACTGAATATCAAATATTTCAAAGAACTTTTATGATTTTTTAGTGGACACTAATGTGAATAAGACAAAAATCATATGGACAGACAAGTCCTTAAACCCTGTAACTGGGTGTAGTCACGCTGGTACTCCCGAGTGTGATCATTGTTACGCGCGTGTGATGACTAAGAGATTGAAAGCAATGGGTATTCTTAAATATTCTCAAGGCTTTACTCCAGCTATGCATCCTGACGTGATTACTAAGCAGCTCAAAGATGCTGCAAACAAGCGAAAAACCACGAGCTGCTTCTTGGTTTCGATGGGCGATCTGTTCCATTCTGCTGTAACGGATAGTTTTATTGACGATGTGATGGCTATGGTAGAGCAGACCCCTAAGGTTGTCTATCAAGTACTCACTAAGCGTGCAGAGCGAATGGAACTCTACTTCTCGACTCACAAGGTACCAGCTAACCTCTGGGTGGGCGTGACGTGCGGACACCCACAGAGTCTGCCACGAATTGAGAACCTGCGCCGTATCGCAGCGCCTGTGCGTTTTATAAGCGCTGAGCCTTTGCTGGACGATATAGTAGCCGCTGGACTCAATCTCGATGGAGTCGACTGGATAATTGTTGGTGGTGAGAGTGGCAAATGCGCTCGCCAGATGCAAGAGTCTTGGGCGTTGTCTGTCAAACAATTGGCTGATGCTAGCGGAACAGCTTTCTTCTTCAAGCAGGTAGGTAGTGTTGGCTTCGACGGCAAGAGAAGATCGGCGAAAGCTAATGGTGACCTCCTTCAAGGAAAACAGTATCACAATTATCCTACTCCGAGAATAAATTATTAATTGTTAGGGTAATACGAAACAAGGGCGAGTTCTTAGGCTCGCCCTTACTTATATCTCAAATTAAGCATTTTACGCTACGCCGCCGTAGTGCTGCTGCACGTACTCATAGACAGCGTCCTTATAAGTGTCGATGCTCTCGTCGCTATAGCTTTCGGGGAGCATTTGCCACAGGGTATCGCGGATGGTAACGATTATAGCCGCTTTGGTCTCGCGTTTTTCGAACGGGTGGTCCATCGTTGCCAGTTGCTCCTTAATATTGTCAAGCAGCTCCACAGCAACCTCCTTGATTTTCTTGATCTCGTTCTTGGTCAAGTCGTCCTTAATGAGGATATCATACATCGTTAGTTGCTCATCGTTCTCGAAGCCTTCCCTCACATAGCGCTTCTCCTCTTCACTCAGGCTCTTGGTAAGATCCATGAGTTCTTGGAAAGTCTTCTCGATGGCTACGCGGTCCTGCTCCTGGTTGTAATCCTCGATAATCTTTTGGTAGCGCTCATAGAAATTGATGCGGGATGGGTTGGCTGAGAGCATCTTGTCGAGTCGTTCCTGTAGCAGCTCCAGCAGGTCTTTTAATATCAGGTTTTTCTCGTTACTTTTAGCAAACTCTTGCCTCAACAGGTCGAAGTTAATGCCACTGATATCAAATCTGCGTCCCACCATAGGTTCAGCCACCATTGACGGTTCCATCTCAAGGTGGTCGTTTACAATGGCATTAATGGCTACGCTAAGGTCGGTAATGTCGGCATCTTTGCGTTTCTTCTGCAGCTGCTTGTAAATGGCCTGGATAGCGTCCTTGTGCCGTTTCATTTCGATGGTGATGTCATCGCGGTCAAGGTATTTCCACAGATTTAGCAGCCTGGAGGCCATTATACTGAATGTCTTCTTGATTTCAATGGTCTCGCACATGGCATTAGCAGCGGCCTTCAATAGTGATAATCTATTGAACTCCTCGGCCTCAATCAGCGCGTTCAAGTTCACATTATGCTCTTTAAGGAAAGCCTGTGCAGCAGTTATTGTCTCAAGAACTTTAGCTATCAGCTCTTTCTTGTCGATGGTTGGGTCGTTACCGTCGCCTCCGTCGCTATTAGCGGTATAATCGGCCAGCGCTTGACGCAGAGCTTTCACAATACCGATATAGTCCACCACCAGGCCGTTGGTCTTACCCTCGGCCACGCGATTAGCTCGGGCGATGGTTTGCATCAGGGTGTGAGCCTTCATTGGTTTATCGATATATAGGCATGAAAGCGTTTTCACATCAAATCCTGTCAACCACATGGCACACACGAACACCACCCTCAGTTTAGAAGCTGGATCTTTATACTCCTTATCCAGTTCCCGTTTCATCATCTTTTCACGGTGCGGCAAGATATCGAGCCCCCATTTCTTGAAGGTGTCTATCTCGTTTTGCTCCTGCGAGATCACTACCGCCATTTCGGTTTCCTGCATCCACTCCAGTTTACGCTTCAATTCTTGCGTCTCTTGTTGTGAGGTACAGGTGTTTATTTGTTTCTCAAGAGCAGCGATTTCCTCCTGCCAGTATTCCTGTACATAGTTGAACATCCTCACGCAGGTAACCTTGTTGTAACTCACCATCATTGCCTTGCCCGAGGTCCACAGGTCGCTATAATGCTTAACAAAGTCGCGGGCTACAACACGCAGTCGTTTCTCGGCTGTGAGAAGGTGTACTTCCTTAGCGAACTCACGCTCCAGCTTCTCTTGCTGTGAAGGGTCCATATCACCAGCATCTTCAAGGGCAGCAGCGATTTCCTCGTTTATTTCGGGATTTTTGAGCTCCTGCAGTCGCTCTCCACGGTTTTCATAATAGAGCGGTACTGTAGCCTTATCCTCTACGGCACGCTTGAAGTCATATATACTCACATAGCCACCGAAAGTTCGCTCTGTGATATGGTCGTGGCTCAGCAGTGGAGTTCCGGTGAAACCGATGCGATGCGCTGTGGGTAGCATGTGCATCAAGTTATCGGCAAAGATACCATTCTGAGTCCTGTGAGCCTCGTCACTCATTACTATTATGTCGTGGTCGGGATAGATGGGCGTAGCGTTCTTGTCATTGAACTTCTGGATAAGAGAGAAGATAAAGGAGCGATTACCTTTAAGTTTTGTTTTCAGGTCTTCTCCGCTACTGGCGATAAACTCCTTGGCCTTGACTTTGCCCAGCATTCCGCAGTTCTCGAAAGTGTCGCTAATCTGCTTGTTCAGTTCGTCACGGTCGGTAAGAACCACTATAGTTGGCGAGCCTTCAAACTTGCGCCTGATTTTCTGAGCCAGAAACAGCATTGAATAACTCTTTCCACTGCCCTGAGTATGCCAGAACACACCCAGCTTTCCGTTCAAATACTCACGATTACGGTACATCTCCACCGCCTGGTTCACCCCCAGATATTGGTGATTGCGTGCCAATATTTTGACTGTATTGCCGCCTGAGTGATCATAGAGGATAAAATTCTCCAGCAGGTCGAGGAAGTTTTCTTTCTTGCAGATTCCCCTGAGCATCGTTGGCAGTTCTATGTTACCAGCGTCCAGCTCGGTGAGACGTTTCCACTCATGGAAAAACTCCCACTTTGAGTCGATCGTGCCCACTCGTGCCTCCAGTCCATTACTGAACATCACAAAAGCGTTATGGTGGAACAACTGTGGAATGGTGTCGAGGTAGTCGCGGTAGTTATTATTGAAGGCATCCTCAACAGCGACATCATGATTCTTAAGTTCGATAAACAGCAGTGGCAGGCCGTTAACGAAGCCTACTATATCGGCACGGCGGTGATAGACCGCACCATAAACCCATAGCTCTCGCACGCACAGGAAATCGTTCTTCTCGGGCGAACCGAAATCAATTACACGGGCTCTTACCTCCTCGGCCTCGCCATTAGGTTTAGTTCTGGTAACTGGGATGCCATCGCGGATGAGTCGGTACTTCTGCTCGTTAATCTGCATCAGCGTCTGTGAGCTCATGTACTCAGTCATGCGCTCAATAGCCTCGCTAACCTGCATATCAGTCATCCAGGGGTTCAGTGACTTCAATGCTCGGGAGAAGCGGGCCGTGAGCAGCACATCATGATAGCTTTTGCGTCCTAGGGTGCCGTTAAGCCCCAACACCTCACTATCGAACGCATACACCGACTCCCATCCCAGTTCATTCTCCATAAGGTCGGCTGCACT
Organism: uncultured Prevotellaceae bacterium; assembly: GCA_937904375.1. Lineage (GTDB taxonomy): Bacteria > Bacteroidota > Bacteroidia > Bacteroidales > Muribaculaceae > Sodaliphilus. Next base: position 34,977 of record CALDIG010000214.1, on the reverse strand, counting down.
CTTCTGTATCAATATGTCTTCACTGAAATCCTTTGCCATAATTATTTATTTTTTAGCGCGTTAAGACACCTCTATCTCCCCACTCATCAACTTTGGCAGCAGGCGGTCGCGAGCCTCGCTGAGGTTGCGGATCTGATTATCTATAAACAATATTCTTCTATCATAATTAGAAGCGATATCATCAAATCTTTTGATAAGATGTTCACTTGGGGTCAAGAAAGACAGGTTATGTAACTCATCTTTAGAAATAGAAGCGAAAATTGCTCCATTTCCAATGATATTATCTTTAAAGAATCGCTCTTTTAAAAGATAAAACAAATAACATTGATACCCTTGATTATGATTGATTGCTGCAATGCCACGACCAATCACAATTTTGTTTTTTGTGATATTAAGACGTCCAACTGGAGCCCTAACACTGAAAAGTACACTATTAGGTTTTGCTACCCTCGTTAAAGATGTACTATAAACATCATCGATGACGAAACGGCTGCCATAACTACCAACACCTTGATGAAAAGGAAGTCCTTGATGTTCTTTGTTATAATATTCCGATTTAGGACTCTGCCCCATAATAATATCAGCCATTTCACTCAGTTTTTTCTTTTCCCATCCTTGAGGGATGCCGTCGATGATGGGGGTGTTTTCGTGGCCTGGGAAGTGGAGGTCAACGAACCATTCTTTATAGAGTCGTTGTGCTGCTTCTTCCAACAATTTAATCTGCCGCTGATAATTTTCAATTAGCGAGTCGTAGCGGCTGAGAATCTCGGCAACATTTCGCTGTACATCAATAGGAGGCAAAGGCATTGGATAATCCTTAATTGCACCTATGGCTATTCGCATTTGATTTGCAGCGCCCTTTCCTCTCATTTGAATAAAATTTTGAAAAAGGTAATACTTTGAATAATATCCAAAATATAGTTGATTAAGAATATTTTCATCTTTTGTCCTTATACATACTGCATTTTGGTTTAAATAAAAACCTTCGACAAATGAGTTCACAATTGAGGATCGACCAGCGGCAGAATTTATCAGATTGGGATGAGAGCCAACAGTTGCTATTATAACATCATGTAGATAAAGTCGATTTTTAGAATATTTCTCTCTTGATGACTCAGGCAAATAACTTAACGAGTCTAATGTGAATCCATCATTTTTGCAATTGGTTACTTTTAAAACAGGAATACCATATGGAACATATTCCTTATCACTCCATGCGCCTCCATTAATGAATTCGCAAAGCTCTCCCAATTTCACACTCTTCCACTCGCTCATTTTAGTCCCTCCCACTCTTTAAGGATATCGGTCATAAGTGCGTTGGCCTCGGTGTTAAGACGGTTGAGTTTGTCGTGAATCTCGGTCATGCGCTCGTGGAAGTCCACGCCGTCATCTTCTGCTTCAGCAACGCCAACATAGGCACCAGGAGTGAGTGAGTAGTTCTTCTCCTCTATTTCCTGGATAGTGGCTAGTTTGCACAAGCCAAGCACGTCCTGATACTTACCGTCATCACCAAATTTCTCGGTAAGCCAGTTATGCTCATCTATCACCTTGATAATCTCGCCAAGCACAGCACAAAAGGCTTCTCCCTCTTGACGCATTGCCTTGACGGTGCGCTTGTTGATTAAACTTTCGGCAGACTTCATGCACATCTTAGTCTGACGAATTTGGTCATCAACCCGCTGACGCAATTCGGTATAATCATGCCCAGCGTCATCAATCCATCCCATGAGGCCCAAGAAGTGGCCACGAGTGTCTTGATCAATAAGGTCGCTGAAGGGCTGGGCTTGCTCCTTCAATGCCGCTACCGCCTCGTCGATGGCTTGGCCGTAATCACGTAATAATTGCTGGTATTTCTCTTGCTCACCACGATAGAGATGCACAATGGCCTGTAGGTTGCGCAGCTGCCACTCGCTCCACTCGTTGAGAGTTCGGTCGACCACGGTGTAATAGTTGCGAGCATCGATAAAGAGCACCTTGTCGCGGTTCTCGTTGCGCTTAGCCTTGTCGAAGAACCATAGAGAGCATGGCAGCGACAGGGTGTAGAAAAAATTGTTACCCACGCTCACCATCACATCCACATCACCAGTGCGCACCAGTTTCTCACGGATGTCTCGATCTTTATTGGCACTGTCGGTAGCCGAACTGGCCATCACGAATCCAGCGCGTCCATGGTCGTTAAGGTAAGCATAGAAATAGCTTATCCAAAGGTAATTGGCGTTACCCACCTCTTTCTTCTTGGCATTTACACCAGGCAGGCCGAAGGGCAGACGTCCAGCATTCATTGCTGACTCAGCCTTAACTTTATCAACATTGAAGGGAGGATTAGCCATCACATAGTCGCACTTACCCGCCAAGTTGTGAGCATCATGGTAGAAGGTGTTAGCCTCGTCGCCCGAGATAATGCGCCCGTTCAAGCCATGCACTGCCATGTTCATGAGACACAGCTGAGCGTTATACTCCACCTTTTCCTGACCGTAGAAAGTCATCTGGCTATTGGCATTCAAGCCCGCAGCGTTAACAAAATCACCAGTCTGCACAAACATGCCGCCACTGCCACAAGCGGGATCAAGCATAATTCCACGCTCGGGCTCAAGAACGTTAACAAGCATCTTCACCAGTGATTTTGGTGTGAAGAACACTCCATCGTCGCTCGCCACGGCCTTGGCAAACTTGGAGAGGAAATATTCATAGATTCGACCTATAATGTCGCCTCCCACCTCGTCGATTGTCTTATTGTTGAAGATGCGTAACAGTTCACGAAGCAGGTCGTCGGCGAACATCGTATAGGTCTTAGGCAGCACACCAGTCAGCTGCTCGCTCTGATCCTCGACAAGCTGCATCGCATTGTTAACTGCCTCGCCTAGTGAGTTTATATCCTGGCCGTCTTTGTTCTTGAGGTGAGCCTCGATAATGTTGTCGGGAAGATTAACGAGGTAATCAAACTGCGCCTCACGGGGAAGATATAGGGCACTCTTAGCAGCAAAATCGCTAGCCTCGACAGGCATAACACGGCCTCCACGCTTTGGGCGGGTCTCGAGAATTTCGGCCTCGACCATCTTGTATCGGCTATAAGCATAGCGCAGGAACAACAGTGCAAGCACTGGCATGCAGTATTGACTACTGGTCAATTTGCTGCCCTGACGAAGCAAGTCGGCCGACTCCCATAATTCTGCTTCAAGTTTTCTTATATTGATCATTGTTTGTTTCGTGAAAATAGGTGGTGATTGTAGTTGTGCTATAATGACTGCAAAGTTAATAATTTTACACAAAAACAGCCTCTTAATGCTAATTTATTTCTGTAGATCGACAAGATTTCGAGCATATTGACCCCAAGTTGCCGTAGAAAAAGTAGCAGTTTTTCGATTGGTGGTTTCTGAAACAAGAAAAATTCTGATAAAGCAAGCCATCATTCCTTATAAGTGAATTGAAAGTGAATTTTTGCGATTCACCACACATCATCACCTTATGAGTAGAATTATGTTTGTTCAATTATATCAAGCCCTCTTTGACACCCTAACGGGAGACGAGGCACAGCAGTGGGCAGGGACTCGCGCAAATCTGCCACCACCTGCTGTTAAAAGTGAGAAATGCGCGTCCCCAGTCAAGAAGATGACCCCTAAGGTCAATCTTGCTGAGGATATACAAAGGCTTGAGGTAGCTCTGTTTAACGGGACTCCTCTAGCTCCAGGTTACTGCATTGATATTCGCTTGCAGGACCTATTAACAATCTGTTATCGCTCTCGCCGTCGTCGTGATTCCTACAATGGTTTGGTAAAAAAACTAGCAGCTCGAGGGGTAACTTTAAATATTATTTAAACTATGAAGAAAAAAATTTATGTAGGTGGCAAGATCAGGGAGCTTGATTTTGCCCAACCCTCTGTGTTCGAGGGGGAAATGCGGAAAGACTTGACATCCTTTTTGAAGCAAGACCAAGAGGTGCCATTCATGGTTGCCGCTGACTCAAAGAGCAAAAATGTAGTGTTCTTATGGCCGATTCACTTGAAGCCTGATTACAAGCATGAGTGGGACCAAGATCCAAACAAAATTCGTGAAGAGTTTGTTTACATTATCACTGGTCACAGATTCGGCTACCTTCCCCAATATCCTGGCTATTACTACCATATTAAGCTCGGCGAGTTTTATTCATTTTTTCGCAAGCTATGTAAAATGAATGGGGCCTCGAAGTTTAAGGACGTTCAGGTCAAGAAAATACCTGACAAGGGGATAGAACTGGTTTTAACCTTTTGACCATGAGTGATTACCAGCATTCATCGCTTGTAGAAGAGCGGTTCTTTCACTTGGACGTGGAAGGCTTGCGGAAGTATTCGCCAGAATTCGACTCAGCCTATAGTCGTGGCGAAGGAGAGATTGAGATTGGGCTCGGTGATCTGTATGCTATAGCTCCAAGGCGGCAGAGAAGCATCAAGCAGTATCATCGATTGGTGCAACATCTTAAGAAAAAAAGGAGTTGACCTACAGATAGTTAGCAGAAAGACCAAACATCCTCGGCTGGCTAATGAAGAGGCAGAAGATGTCTCTAACCTTAACACTAACAACAAAAATGATTTATAGCAAGATTACGAAGAAAAGTTATTGTGACCGCCTGACTGCTAAGAAGGCGTTGGGTGGTAAGAAGGGCTTCAATGAGGCTCTTAAACGAGGAGAATTACTGTTCGTTGATGACAGCAATGTAAGAACTGCTATAATTGCTCCAAGTATTATAGGGACTGACTTGACTTACTTGTTAAAGGGTTATATCTATATACGCACCTTAAAATCTACTGGTAAGAAGTATGTCGGCCAAACCGTTGATATCGAGCATAGAAACTCGCAGTGGAGAGACACCAATAATCCTTACGCTGGTAAAAAAATCAATAAAGCCCGAGAAGAAAATGGTGTAAGCGAGACTGATTGGCTGTTGGAAGTCATTGAAATTAAGGCACCAACTGAGGAAGAGCGGGACAGGCAGCTTGATGTCCTTGAGGAAATCAAGATAATTGAGAACGATAGTGTCAATAATGGGTACAATCAATCTTATGGCCGTGGAATGAAGGGGTTGCATCACACTACCGAAGCCAAAGCTAAAATATCCCAAAAACTAACAGGGATTAAACGTTCCGATGAAACCAAGAGGAAAATTTCGGAGGCTGCTAAGCTGAGATGGGCTAAGCAGAAGCAAAGCCTACAACAAGCAGTTCTAGCCTTAGTCTCTGCAGCTTAAAGACCAGATGATGATGGTCGTTGATTCTAACGTCACCGGCCATTTTAATAATTTTAAAACACACGCGAACGATGTTTATAATAAATGTTTCAAGAGAGAGTTACAAGAACAAAAAAGATGCATTAGCTTGCTTGACTGCTGCTGGTGCTAAATCCATCGGCCGTCACAAGATGGCTTTTAAAGAGCGAGAAATCACTATTGATGAGTTCCTGTCGCTAGCTGAGCAGGGTCACTCGTTCTGCAATCTATTTGAGTATGAGGAAAATAAGAAATACTACTTCACTGGCAAAGACGGTGCTACATTCGCCCGATACCCTGTATATCGGCGTGGCCCTAACAAAGGCTGCATGAAGTTGGAATTTAAGCGCGATGCATTTTTCAAGGCAAGTCAAGCCATTTTCGTAGATATTGACTATACTACCTATAGCGATGTTGGCGATTATATTGACTGTCTAACTATCAAGCCTAGTTGCGCTTACATGTCTTATAGTGACGGTCTTGAAAAAAACGGTATTATGAGCCGTAGATTTCACTTGGTTTATGTATTTTCGACACTCCTGGATTATGACTGCTTCACTATCGCCAGCCATATTATTAACACACGAATTGTTGAAGATACACATGAGTTGCTTGATGATGACTGCGGAAAAAGGAGAAGCCAATATTTCAATGGCTGTTATGGTAATGAAGAGACATACATTACTTCTATAGTACAGGATTATAGTAAATTAATAGCTATATTTAAACAAGATAAACAACAAGAGGAAGGCACTAGCTATTACATTTGCGAAAATGAGACCACCCCTTGTGATATTGATAAGGAGGTAGTTCACGATATGCAACTACAGGATTACGACACTTTCATGCGCTTTAATCGTCATAAGTTCAAGTATTTTTATCGGCCCGAGAGCGATGAGTGGATTAACGACACTTACCAGCTCATAGATGATGAATACTTCTGCTTGCCTTACACAGTGGATGAGTATAAGCTTGCCGATGGGCAGGGACGCAGGAAGTCTTTATATACAAGAATGTGCTTGCGAAGAATAATGAAGCCAGAAGTTGACCCAACCACAGTATTATTTAATGCCTATGAGGACCTACACAGGTTTTACGATAATAGTGATGGTACTATCACAATTGACTGCTTGGTAAAGAACGTTGAGAGCTGCTTTAACAATTGCATTGAGCAGCTGGAGGAGAAATATGCTGGCACTATCCAGGAATTGAAGGCTAAGAGACCAAAATCGGGCATCATTATCAAACCTGGTGTAAGTAAAAACATTGGCGAGACACAAGCTCTGATTAGGGAGATTAACTATAAACGAATTAGTGCGATCTACAACCCAGCTCTATCGGTTAAAGAGAACTGGCAGGTGATCAACTCGCAGTTCCCAATCCACATCAGCACCCTCTATAAGTATTGCGACGCTAGGGGTATCAAGTTCAAGCTCAACGATGATGATATTATGGAGATTATTGATTTTAGTAAATCAGCGAATTCTAATTATAAGAATATCAAGAATAAAGGTATAAAAATAAGTAAAAAGAGATTATTACGAATATATAATAAAAAAGGTAGGCACTAGCTATTACATTGGCGAAAAAGAAACCACCAGGAGTCACAAAACTAAGTCGTGCTCTTGGTGGCCTTTTTTATGGTTAGTAAAATGCAGTTGATAGTTTAGCCTTCCACTTCAAATTCGTGAAATGCCCAGTCGTCTTTCTCCTCAATAATGGCTAACAGTTGCTCCTTGCTCTTGATTTCCTGTTTGAGCATGGCTGAGGCATCTTTTAACAGGGTTGGGAGGTCTGCATAGTATTCCGTGTCGCAATCGCTTCTTAATATATAGCGCTCAGGAAAGAGAATCCCATCTGCATCGTTGGTCACGTAAATCTCCATGCCTTCTTCTTCGGCCATGTACCAGACCTTCAGTTCGGGCATGGCTTTCTCAATCAGCTCAAACACCTCGGTCATCGGTCCCCAAGCTGTTTCGTCGTTCCAGGCTAATACATCGTCAGCCATCAGTTTCAGGTCACTCCAGCTGCCACGACAGTACACTATATTCCAGTCGCCACCGAGCAGATGGACCAAATTTCCATACCATGCCGTGCCGAAACCATTCTCGACTAGCGGCTCTTTCATCTCTTGTAGGTTTTTCATCATGTGATAAAGTTTTTTCACTTCATCTTTGGGGCCAGTAACACGAACCCCTGCAAAACACCAGTTAGGCATAATTATCAATATTTAATGGTTTAATTACTTGAATGTTCTTGGCTCTAGGATAGCATATTTTAGCCTTTAGGTGAGCGAACATTCGGTTGTTACTCTCTATATAGACAGTCTCACCGTCTACTTTAACCTCCCACATCTTTTGTCCAGGTAGTGGGCAGGGGTCGATGAAAATGGAGTGTTTAACAATCCATATCATCAGTCGTTGTCTCAGTCGTTTCATTTCACAAATTGGTTTTTAATTCGTTGTACAGTTGAAATAGAGTTTCCGGTCAGTTTCGCTGTATTCCTGATGGAGTAGCCCCGTCTAAGCAGCGATATGACCTCCTTGTATTCCTCACGTTTTTTGTCCTCGCTCTTGATGCTCCCTGCCTTGCGTCCTAATTTTCCACCATTCATAACATATTGGGCCCGTCCTGAATTCAAGCGATACTGGATGTTACTCCTCTCGATATTGCCCATCTCAGCTAAAACGGTTATGAGGATGGATGCAATTGGATTCACTTCGCCGTTGTCCTGAAGCGAGTATATGCCAAGGTTCTGAATGTACACTGACACCTTAGCCTCATGTAATTGCTCCAGGGATTTCAGCACTTGCAGCGTCGATCTCCCTAAGCGGCTCAGTTCAGATAGTAGGAGGTAATCGACATGGTTCCTAGTGCAGTAATCAAGGCACTCAGTCAGAACTTGTCGCTCCTCATTTTTCTTAGCCCCTGAAATATGCTCCTCGTAGATTTTGACGATTTCCATATCCTGGGCTTCACTGAATTTTTGAAGGTCTGTGATTTGTCGTGATGTGTCCTGCCTGTCATTTTCAGAACTCACCCTGGCATAAATCACAGCTTGTTTCTTTTTTGTATCCATTTTAATCTTTGAATTAAAAGAATATATTGAAAGGGTGTATCCATTAGCCTTTACAGACTTATTTGAATACACCCATGAAATGAATACACTAATGGCTCATCGGCAGCACTAGTGTTACTATCCTGTGACAATGCCGTATTCCTGACAAATCCTTTCGCTGTAATTATCAGTTTTCTCCACAGCATCATCTATCACAGAAATCAAGTCACCAAGGAAGATATGTTCTGTAGTTTTCACTGTTTTGTCATTTTCAGAAATCAGTGAAACTTCGAATAAATCTTCTCCTTCGTTATATACCACCTGTACGTAACCCTTGTGCTTGAATCCTTGCACATGAAACTTAACGCCCAGATTTATCACTTGTATTGAAGCCGGATCAATACCCCAGCTCCAAACAACAGGTAAATTGCTCTTGAAAATCTCAAAGATATACTCAGCTATTTTCAAGTTGTAGTCAAAATCTCTATCCATAGTAGTTAATTGCCAATTCTGTTACGTTCAATTAAATCAATTACATCACTTCGCTTGAATCGTAATTTCCTACCAACTTTGTGGCATTTGAGAACCCCCTTCTTCGTCCAATCACTTATGGTTCTTGTAGTAACATTGAGCATTTTTGACACCTCTTGGCAGCTAATATACTCATCCTTACATAAAATAGGGTTTGTGGAAAATAGATCTTGCAGAAAAGCTTTTATCTCACGTAGTTCACTCTTAACTTCTTCTAAATCATCAGGTTTAATGATGATTAGTTGATTGGTGATGTTGTCCATAGCTCATTTCCTCCTCTTGTTGATGTCGGTTATGAGTTTTTTGTTTAGAGCATTAAGGCCTTTGTATAGCCGATCATAACTCTTCTCATACTTAGTGCCTTGTAACCTTAAGCCAGCATTCACAAAATGATTAGCTGCATTAAACACGTCTTTCTGTGCCAAACGCAATTCCTGTTCACTCAGTCTCATCCCAGTATAATGTATTTAGTGTTAACATCTTCTTCGATCACACCAAAAGGAAGGCCATAGCTGATATCCTCGCCCTTCAAGTGTGAGAAAAGGTAAAATAACTCATGAAACGAATTGCCTTCATCGTCGCCAGAGATTAGGATGTGTTTATCTCCATTGCCTTTAGCGACTTCCTCTTTACATGCTTTGAGGAGTTGCTTTACAGTGATTGTCTCCATATCGTTACATTAAGTAGATTGAGTTGTTAATTACTGTCTTATAACTACATCCGTCTTCTGGAATCCTCACCTTCTTGAATACATACTGCCACCAATGGTCTTTTCTTGATGGGTTTTGGTTCAGCAGCATCTCAACGATTGATTTGTGAATTGGGAAAACATAGGTCAAAGCCCTACGTTTGCTCCCTTCACTCAAAGAAAGCCAATACTTAATAGTCATAGCTTTCGTTCTGTCTTTTGTTCTAGTCTTTGCCATATTCATTAAAGTTTTTGAGTCCTGATGAGCTCTAATCTATCGATGCCCCAGTACTCGTGTTCAACTTCTTGTCTTGCTTCACACTCGTTCTCAGCGTCAACCCAAATGTTGTCGCCGTCTTCATCTCCATTTTGGTAGATTCTGAAATAAAATCTTGCCATAGTGTTCTTGTTTTTATGCAGCAAGAGCCCCCATGTTAAAATGAGAGCCCTTGTTGCTGGTTAATAATGTCTAAATATAGTCTCGTGTTCGCCAATACTCAAGATCATCTTTGACCATGTCATAGGTCTGCTCCAGCTCCAACTTGTTGATTGATGGATAGTAGTCCTTGAACACGGCCCAAATGTCATTGAAATTTAGCTCTGGATGACAGGTTACTATTTCGTATAGTTCATCATAGTAATAGTCATAGAACCCTCCGTCATAGATACTGCCATAACCTCTATATTCATACTCGTGGGGGTAAACATCAGTGCAGTTCTCAATTATATGCTCAACTAATGCCAAGCAATTGAGTAAATCGGCCTTTACTGTATATTCCTGGTCAGTGTGAGGTTGATAATAGCCGCATGACATATTACAGCAGCTTACGCTCAATCCCTGCTCCTTCAAGGTCTCAACATCAGTCATCATGCCGTTTTCCTCATGATAACCGAAGTCCTTGTATCCGGTTGCTTCGAGGAATTCGGTGCTACATAACTCAGTGCAACAAATGGAAGTTATAAAATCACAGCTCCCACGTCGATCGCATTCAATAACGAATCGGCAGTCATTGAAGAAATCCATGTTAGCCTTATTACTGCCAACACATCCAGTCTCCTCGCCTACAAAAAATACCACTTTTAAAGCATCGAAATTCTGTAGAGACTTCAATGCAGTCCACACTCCGTTCTTGTCATCAGCTCCGAGGCCTTCAAATCGCTTTTTCTTAGGGCTCCAACCAAAGATGATGTCCTGGGTCTCTATTGCCTGAAAGTCCTTGGAATGTTGAGTCTGAACTTGGTCAATATGAGCGACCAAGCATGGATAGGTATCAGAAACACCCTTTGTCACATAGATGTTTCCAACCTTCTTGTCCAGTTCAATCTTGCAGTCCTTTATGTGATGCTTTATGTACCACAACAGGAACTTGATCATCTTTTGCTCCTTGCCCGATTTAGAGTGAATCGAGTAGAGCCGTTTAAGCAGTTTCATAGTTATACAGCTATTAAAGTTTCCTCCTCGACTTCTTGCTCTTGCTCTGCCTCAAAGCCAAAAGGAAGCTTGGTTTGTTCGTTAATCTGGTCGTAAATCTCGTTATTATGCTTGTGAAGTATCTCGCAATCCACATAAAGGTCAACCACTTTCTTTCTAATGGTTTTCTCTTCGTACTTGCTTTCCTCCTTATTCCAAGCATGGTAGGTGGTAAGTTCATCTGCGTTCTCGAAATACTCCTTATCGAAGTCGCAGTAGAACCAGTTCTTTTTCTTAAATTCAAGCTCTGCCTGATTCTTACAATCGTCACAGCAGAAGTTCTCGTTTAGAAGCTCGCTATGCCCGTGCTCGTCCCGTGGATAATACTCAGGATCAAGAAAACGTCCAGAGCAATAAGGACACTCCAAAATATCCTCATAGTGAATCCAATCGCCATCATAGTCCTCAAAATCATCAAGATCCTCGCTATTGCAACTCATTTCAGATCCATGATAGTAGACGATAGTAGTGTCTGCACATGAACAATCGTGATATTCATCGTAAGCGCTCTCTTCATCCTCAATCTCGCCGTTCGTAGTGTCCAAGCGATATTGGTAGTCGCAATCAGAATAATTGTAGGCTATATTATCGTCCATGTTATACCACTTGAACGAGTCCTGATAGCTGAGATAATCCCCCCAGTCAAGGTCGCATGAAATAGTGAATCTCTTGCAGTTAAGCGAGTTTCCTTCATTATCGACGAAACCTCTTGAATTTCCACAGTCTGCCCCGACGAACTTATATCCGTCAATCTGGTTATCTTGAATTAGAGAGTCAACTAGTGCTCTCTTCAGGATCTCGTTGGAATCGCTGCTGTATTGTCTTTCACACAGCCTCCAAACTTTCCCGTCCTCGTCTTTTGCGGCAGTATAAATCACAGCCCTTGCAATAACTTTATCGTTCTTATTGGTCAGATACGCTGCTTTAGCCTTCACAGCATCACTATAGAATGAATGCAAGCCTCTGCCGGTCATGCATGAATGAAAATCACCTTCACATGCCTCTCTACTATAAATTTTCTGGAAATTATCGTCGACGTGAAGTGTAAACTCGGGTAGTGATCCTTGTACATAAACCTGCCAGTCCATGCAGAACTCCTCAGCCAGGAACACTTTTACCTGCTGTGGAAGTGCTTTGCCAATAGATGTCTCCTCGATAAGTTGGGTATAGAATCGACCCGCCTTTTTTTTAAACACATCGCCTCGCTCGTGATTGTAATATCTCACAAAGCCTATAGTACCATCTTCAGGCACACCTCTGTATTCGTTGTCAGTCTCATAGACACCTGAGTAATAGACGTACTTACCTAAAACCACTTCATAGGCAAGATTCTCATTCCTGCCAGCTTCGATGATTTTATTTGTAACCACTTGCTTAAGCTCGGCCATGCTTGATATCCCGAGCAAGTCATAGTCACCATGTTCTCGACACCAGCGCCACACCTCTTTCGATTTCAATAGCGCCAGTAAGATTTTGTTTCTCCTCGTGCCGTTAGAGATTCCAAATAAACCTTGGAATTCCTTGGCGTTTTTGAATGAATTGATCTTGTACATTTTTCACGTCTTTAAAATGTTGATAATTAGTTTGCTTTAAATGAAAAAAGAGGACCCACATTTTGTTGTGAATCCTCTTCGGTTCATGGCTACATACGGCCGGCTTAACTAATAAACCAGCTATACCCACTGTCTTCGTTTCTTAGTCCCTGTGCTATGCCAAGACTCGTTGTAAGTGCATTCGCCTCTCTTGCCAGGAAAGTGTCTATATAGCTTCCCTTACATGCACCAGTCAATAGGTTGTAGAAATCCCACATGCTCAGCTCTCCGTTATCGTCGGCACTGAAATTTGGGTCTCTGTAATATTGCCTCGCTACATTGTTCACCATTGAATCGGTGATAAGCATCTTCGGTATCTCCCTCTGTATCTTAGCTGGGAGATAATTGTACAGGCGCATTTTCCCAAGAATTAATGCGAATTGAGTCTCAGACAGGTAAAGGTCTTCAAGCGATTTCAGCAGGTAGATGTGCTTTGCCATGTCGTAAGTGTCGAGCAAATGAAGCGAGTGTTGGTAGATCTCGCTTGGTGATATTGCTCTAATCTCGTCTCGATAGCCGTCTGTCCAAATGCATTGGTTACAGCAGACGGTATTCTGGAAGCCGACCGCAAGTGAAAATTTCTGTGCTGTCAGTCTCCCGTTTAGATTGTCTCGGCCATAGGATTTTACTCCAACAACCGACAAGTTCAACCTGTTGCCATTCACGTCCTTATGAATACTAGGTACGTTGATGCAAAAGGCCATTCTCTCGTAGTATTGAGTCATTTCATGTGGAAGCAGTTCAGAGCTCTTCTTGTTTATCGCTTCTGGAATCCTGCCTCGAATAATATGACTTACTCTTACCTGGGGCTCCTCAATTTGCTCTGACCGATAATAGTCACGTATAGCTTGATATGTTGCCCCGATAAATTGTGAGTGTGATAGAACCGCTTCATTGTCTTTAGCGAAGTTAGGTATCACACAGTCCGTCATAAGGCTTTCCAAGGTTATTGGAATGGAATTAGCCTCAATGAATGGGGAGCGGGTATCTTCAGTAATGATTTCAGCGTCGATAATAGTCTCCCCGATGTTTGTTGTTTGCTCCGCTTCGACTACCATTGGAAGGTAGGATGGCGGAATGATTGTAGTTTGTTCCATTTGTTGTCGTTGTAAGTTAAATGGTTAATAACATCATGGTGGACCCCGAAGTTTCTCCAGGATCTTCACCAGTTTCTTTGAATTTTTGAGAATCGTTGCAATAGTTTCGCATACGATCACAATTCCGTCAATGGCGTTTCCTGCTTTTGATTTCTTTGCAGCTACACCCGTGACGGTTCATCTTGTTTCTTCTCTTCTTCTTTCTCGTTCTTCTTGTCACGGCCCCAATTGTGGATCTTCTCTGCGATGTCGACCACAGAACTCAATGCGAATAAGGCCATGACGAGTTTTGGTAAATTGTTCATTTTCTTCTCTCTGTTTTGTCTGTTTGTTGTTGTTAAATGTTAGTAAATAAATGTTGTCTAAATCTCTTATGTATAAGGGTTTTTCGGGAGAATTGGATGGGGCGGAAAAGACAATAAACGAGGAGGAAAATGGGCTTTTGGGATAGAAATGGAGAAGTTTTGAGATTGATTAAGAAGATAAAGAAACTAAAGTAGAAGAACTTTAGAATGTTGAAATGTCCATTTTTATTGGATAGTTAAGAAAAAGTGTTTTGGATTGAAGGCTTTTTAACATTTTTGCAAGTTGCTGTGTCTCAATTGAGTTAGCGGAGTTCTGAAACTGAAATATAATTTCGGTTTTGAAATTTCTCATTTTCTAACTATATTAAGGGTGTGATAATCATTCTTAATACAGAACGAATATGAGAGTACAAATGCCAAAACTTCATTTTTTTAAGCCGAGAGCTATAGTCGGTGAAACTGTGTATTATATCTCGCCTCATAACTGCTATGCCGTGAAGCGAGCGACTATTGTTGAGATTAAACGCTCGGGCAGCGAGTACCGTCAAGTGATGAGTAATGAAGACGTTGTTGTCAAAGATGCCCATTCGATTATTGACAACACGACATTTGCTACCCGTGATGAAGCAGTACAGCACATATTAGCCGATCTTGTCGAGACCATCAATAACCTTAAGATCCGCATTGCCTCGTTGCAGCACGAATTAGACGTGAAAGAACGTGAACTTTCAACTGTGAGAAAGCAGTATCCTGATGTGCCCACAGAGCGTCCACAACCCTTCAGATGCTCAATAGACGAAGAAGATACTCACAATGAGACTCATTGAAAAAAAAGTTGCTCGAGATTTTGAATTTTTTCCCTTTTGTGAATATATTATGTGCGTGAAGAAAAAACATGTTGAATTTTAAAATCATTATGCTCATGACAATTTCCATCAAAATGAACAATCCTTATCTGATTAATCACATTCGCAACTATTTCTACAACAAGCATGTGCAGGCTATGTTGTGTAACAATGAAACTGAATTGACTCTCTTCAATCTCGACCGATCAGAAGCCGACTTCTTAATGACAGCCTTTACTAAACATTTCCACCTGAACCCCGTTATGCAGCATCCCCTTGCTGCATAAGCATTCCATTAATGATTTGAAAATGAAAACGATTGTCTATTTACACGGCTATGCTTCAAGTAGCCAAAGCGGAACCGCTAAATACCTTGCCAAAAAGATGAAGGAATGCAATGTAATAGCTCCCGACATCCCGATTGATCCAGTGGAGGCCTTGCCTTTCATCAAGAACTACTGCGCCCAAAACCATGCAGACCTCATTATCGGTACCAGCATGGGAGGCATGTACGCTATGCAATTGACAGATTATCCCCGCATATGCGTCAACCCGGCGCTACACATGTCACGGCTCTCTGATGTCCTGATGGTGGGTACCTTTGAACGGTTCCAGCCGACAGCCGATGGCATGACCCTCTTTACCATCACCGAAGAAGTGATCCAACATTTCCAGGAAATGGAGCAACACATGTTTGACGACATCAACAGTGAAAACCAGTCCTTGTGCTGGGGCTTCTTTGCCGACGGTGACACACTCGTCAACTGTAAGGAGGAATTTGCCCAGCATTTCACTCAGGTTGCTGATTTCCACGGTGAACATCGGATGAACAACGCTGTCATTCGCGATGTTATCATTCCAGCAGCCAAAAGAATCCTTTTGGAGTAACCAGCCGAGTAACCCACTGCTGGTGTCAGGGCTTATTTGCGGTGTTTTTCAATAAGTAGTTGCTTTATTCAAAAAGATTTTGTACTTTTGTATCTGAAAAGAAACTAAAGACTAAATCGGAATTAACCTAGAGAATAACAATATTGGTAACAAGCAGTGAGAAAGTTAACAACTTTCGAAACTTAAGAAACATTAATATTAATCGTTATGGAAGATTTGCATCCTGAGAAGTACATGGAACTTCACAAAAAGCTATTACAAGAAGCTAAATCTGAATCCATCAGATTATTGCGTGATTATGCCGACAACCACATTGTCATGTCAGATGAACCAGAATATGCAGATGAAGATTGGTTATTTGCTCGTGATGGTGACGATGTCCCAATCCAACTCTATGCTTACGGATTAAATGAAAAAGGTGAACTATGTTTCAAAGCATGGTATGAAAACAGTGACAAAGATTACGAAGACGGAAATTGGTGTGAATTTGAAAAATACTTCATCACCGATCTTTACTGCGAAGTATATGCCATCATTGCAGAGCACATCATAGCGCCACAATCTAATGGATAATGTTAATGAATACAGAGCTAAATTAGAGTATAGTAATGTGTTGATACTAATACTCATAGAGTAATCAGCCGTTAAGGCTTTGGAAAGCAACCCACTACTGGTGTCAGGGCTCATATTGCTGGCACCAGTAGTGGAACCGCAACAGGAGAATGATAGCTACGGAGCAGAACAGTTTGTTCCAAACCGAGATGTTACCAACAATCGCAGGCGTCCAGCACACGGCTATCATCAGCACACCTGCCACAACATGAATCGTTACCATAAAAATCTTGTCCTTGTTCATAATCTTAAAAATCATTAGTTACTTATTTTGACCATAAAATGTAAACGAGCCCCCAAAAAATTAAAACGGAAACCGATAAAAATTGGTAACGATATACTTGTTGGCTACAAATGTGTGTAAATAAGCTAAAAATGAGGCAGTTAATAAAAAAAGTTGCTGAAAAATTTGTTTTTCTCAAATATTTTTCGTATCTTTACACTATAAATAAGATACGGATAAAATATATTAGAGACATTCTGATTAATTTCAGTAAATTCAATTCGCTGTTTTCAGTGGCTACATACTTTAACACTGAGGAAAAGTGCCAACAAGCTATCGTTGAGTCTCGTTGGGGTGATGATGTTGTGTGCCCTTACTGCGGTAAGCATCATTGCCACAAGAGAGCAGATGGTCACTTCTGCTGTTCAGAGTGCCACAAGAACTTTAGAGAGAAGGTTGGTACAATATTTGAGAACACCAAGATTGACCTTCGCAAATGGTTTATGGCGATGTATCTGATTTCTTCTCACAAGAAGGGCATCAGCAGCCATCAGCTTGCAAGAGACATTACGTAACTCAGAAGACTGCTTGGTTCATTCTGCACAAGATTAGGACTCTGTTCGCACAAGATGATACTATTGCCCTTGAGGGTGATGTTGAGTGTGACGAGGTTTACATCGGTGGTAAGGAGAAGAACAAACACGAGAGCAGATGCACACCAGGCACACAAGGTCGTTCAACCAAGACCAAGACACCTGTGTTCGGTATGGTTCAGCGTGGTGGCAAGGTGATTGCTGTCAAGTGCGAAAAGACTGATAGTGCTACTCTGCTCCCTCTAATTGGTCAGTTCATTGCTGAGGGTTCTAACGTCTATACTGACGAATTGAATTCATACAATGGTATTGATGAGACCAAGTACACTCACAAGGTCGTTAATCACGGCAGAAATGAGTATGTTAAGGGTGGTGACTTTACAAACACCATCGAGGGCTTTTGGGGTACGCTCAAGCGTATGATTGAGGGTATCTATCACTCTATTACAAGCAAGTATCTACAGAGAAATGTAGATGAGGCTGTATATCGTTACAACTGTCGTAAGATGAAGGGTTGTGACTGTTTCAGAGATATGTTCGCAGCATCTATCGGTGTGGTGGACTACAATATGGTTCAAATGTTAGAAATGGCTGCTTAAAAGTATTTATTATAAATAAAGGAAAAGTAAAATCTATGAAATCATTAAAGAAATATATGAATAATTCTCGTATGGACAAAATTGTAAACGAGGCGGTTGCACAATCAATAGATAGTGTCATAAATGAGGGTATTGATTTTGACCCACATACCAAAACCGTTTCATATAACCCTTCACACGAAGAAAATGTTGATACATCTATTGAACACAATCCAACAATGGATGGGGATATAGTTCCGAATGTTCAAGTATGGTCTATCTTTAAAAGAAAAAGAGGACTTCGTGGTGATGGAAATCCACTTGTTTATGCACTTAAAGGTGAAGGTGGATGGACGTTTCGTGATGAAAGTGACAGAAATGCAATCGAAAAACAATTTGATGCTATTGCCACAAAATTTGCAACTATGTATCCTGTTGGTGTGACTATTCTAATGCCAAGTGGAAGTGAATTAAATATGCATATTGCAGATGTTGTGATGTCTAAAAGTAGAAATGCAGAACTTATTAAGGGAGTTATTTGCAAACTAACCACTGAGGAAGTTGATGATATTGTTCTTGACTTTAACTCAAAATTCAGGGAGTTTTATAAAGACGAATTTAACTCAAAATATTATGAATTGGGACGATACCTCGATTTGATGGATAAGGAAAGAAACGGCTATTTTTCAAGGCATTTGATTAAGAACAATCAAATGAGGGATGTACTTGATTCAACACTAAAACTTAGCGATGACAGATTTGCCGAATTTGCGAATAAGATAAACGACCAAGACGTTCTTATTATTGATGATACTATTAGAAGAGGACAATCAATAAAAGAGGCCTGTCAGATAATGTTAGAATCTTATGCTCCTAAGAGTATTACAGTGCTTACTCTTTTATCAAAATTAAACTAATGAAGAAATGAATGCAAAATATGAAATCATTGATAATTATCATAACTGCTCTTATACTATTTGGCTCACGGATGTATATCAGTTATAAGCATAAAAAGACGTGTAAAGACACATCAAATAAAGACGTGTAACACAACAGTCGGTGGCAGAGCATACTCTAATATATTTTATCCAACTTGGCTTGGTGGAGTATGTGAATATTTTACCAAGCGATGCTCTCGCCACTGACTTTTTAAAGATAACAATTAATTAAAGATATAGCCAACAGGTATATTGTTACTTAAAAATTTCATTAGGTTGCTTTTTCATCAAAAGTTGTGAAATATGCCATAGAATTATTATCTTTGCAATCCAATAATTAACCACTTATCATCATCCTATGCCAGGACTTTCCAAATCAAGATACACGACCTTCTGCCAGTGCAGCAAGGCTTTGTGGCTTCGAGTTTATCATCCGGAGCTGCAACCCGAGGATCCTAACCTGCAAGCACGATTTGAGGCAGGCAACGAGGTGGGCGACCTGGCGATGGGGCTTTTCGGACCCTTTGTTGAGGTGACCACGCACACTGCCGATGGGAAGCTCGACCTCAAAGCGATGATGGAGAAAACCAAGCAGGAAATGGACCACGGCACCGAGGTCATCTGCGAGGCTTCATTCTCATACGAGGGCTGCTATTGTGCTGTTGACATCCTGCGCCGCGAGGGAAGCGGATGGGCCATCTATGAGGTAAAGAGTTCGTCAAGCCATAGTGGTGATGAGGTTCAATTGCCTGACAAGTTCGACAAATATGCCGTGGATATCGCCTTCCAGCAGTGGGTACTTGAACAGTGTGGAATCAAGGTGACTGGGGCCTATCTGGTGACCATCAACGGCGACTATGAGCGTGTGGGAAACCTTGACATCCACCAGTTGTTCCGCATCATCAACCTAAAGGAGAAAGTCGATAGCGAGTATCCGTTGGTCCCAGGCCGAGTACAACTCGCCAAGCAAACATTGAAACAGGAGCAGGAGCCTGAACGTGCTATCGGACCTCATTGTGCTGATCCTTACGAATGCGGTTTTTGGCAATATTGCGCTGCAAAGCAAGGTTTGTCTCAGGATGAGGGCGAGCCCACCGTGTTTGATCTCTACAGGATGAATGCCAGCAAGAAATGGGAATACTACAATGCCGGTAAAATCACCTTTGAGGATTTGCGTGACGAACCATTGAGCGATATGCAGCAGTTACAGGTAGAATGTACCTTGAGTTGTACCGACCACATCGAGCCTGAGGGTATCAGGGAATTTCTTGACGGGCTTTCCTATCCCCTCTATTTCCTGGACTTCGAGACCTTTCAGCCCATCATTCCGCCATTCGACCACGTCAAGCCTTATCAGCAGGTGACTTTCCAATACTCATTGCATATCATCGAGCATGAGGACGGTAAGCTGATTCACAAGGAGTTTCTGGCTCCCAGTGATGGCAGTGATCCCAGGCGGGCTCTTGCAGAACGCCTGTGCCAAGACATACCGATGAACGTCTGCTCGCTGGCTTATAACAAAGCCTTTGAGTGTACTCGCATCAAAGAGTTGGCCGGTTTATATCCCGACCTATCGGCACATTTGCTCAATATATCCGACCACATCGTGGATCTGATCACCCCTTTCCGAGCCAGGCATTACTATGTGCCAGCGATGGGCGGTTCGTTCTCCATCAAGAGCGTGCTGCCAGCCCTGTTCCCCGATGACCCGTCACTCGACTACCACAACCTCGACGAACGTGTGCAGAACGGTGGCGACGCCATGACCATTTTTCCCCTTATTCAACACATGGACCCCGACGAGGCTGCAGCCTCCCGCGAAGCCCTGCTCCGCTACTGCGAACTCGACACCCTCGCCATGGTAAAAGTCTGGCAAAAACTGAGAGAAATAACTAAATAAATGCGAATTATCGCAATTATTGAACTTGTTTGATTGTTGATATATTCGATGACAAGAGCCTTAGAATGAATTGATACTGATTAATTCGATGCATTGTATTAACTGGGCTAAGTTCAACTACCAGAAAAAAACAACAAGGAAAATGAGTAACACAGACTTCAAATTAAGTATACAATTCTTGTATCATCCAAGAATAACAATTATATTTGCACATTGGTTATTATGATTGTAGCTCTCAAATGCCAATCCACTGTTAACGTTAGAGAGATAATAACCAACCACCTGAACATTTTACATCTAATTAATTCACTAATATCTCTTATTTTGCATTATGGAGGACATGGACAAGAATCAAGTCAGACCAAATGATACTAAGATATTTAAGATAATTCTTGAGTACTTTGTACAGCACATGGACTATTTATGTGATGTGAAAAATAATCCTGTCGAGGGAGACGAATTAGAACAAGAACATCAGGATGAAAACAAGGATAAAAAGAAGATTATTATTAAGGGTTCTGGACTAGCTTTTGAAGGAGATGTCAAAATAAATACAGATGATAGTGACTTCACAAAAAGTGGTCAAGGATATAATGATGACTTGATTCAGACTCAAATGGAAAATTATATCCAAAAACAAATTAATCAATATGATAGTGTTGATAATCCCCAAGAGTTTAACTCGTTCACATGCCTTGATAGACAACAGAAAATTTGCATATCTATTGATGCTAGTATCGGATTTATTGGAGGTTCATATCTTCATCTTTTGTCAGTTGATTCAGGCGGACCGGCTGGAACAAATATCAATCCCGTTTTCACAACAGAAGAAAAAAATAATGAGATCACTAAAAAGTTTGTAGGCCTTGAAGTTGGTCCGAGTAAGAGTCACCCTGAGTATGTATTTCCCAGACTGCAGTTCTCTTTTACTGAATTGGGATTAAGTGAAGGTAATCCTAACGATGATACACAAGCTAATCTCCAAATGTTTCTTGATTATTTTCTCGAAACGCGCAAAGCAGAACTAAGTCGAAAGGATAATTCATTAACGACTAGAGGCTATGATCAATTGCTGGCAACACATAACATGATTTTGACTGGCGCTCCTGGCACTGGCAAGACTTGGGCTGCCAAAAATATTGCTTCGTGGATGATTTGCAACAAATCATATTCTGAGCTTAAGGAGTCTGATGATAAGAATACAGATAAGAATATTTTTAATTCTCGTTGCAAACTTGTTCAGTTCCACCCATCATATGATTATACAGATTTTGTTGAGGGGTTACGACCAATGAAAAAAAGTGGAGGGAACAACGAAATTGGATTTGAGTTGACAAACGGTGTTTTCAAGAAATTTTGTGAGGAAGCACTGAAGAACCAAGATAAAGAGAATCCCAAGATACCGCAATATGTTTTCATTATCGATGAGATTAATCGTGGAGAACTGTCCAAAATTTTTGGAGAGCTGTTCTACTCTATTGACCCTGGTTATAGAGGGACAAATGGAGCTGTTTTGACTCAATATGCAAATATGGTAGAGGAAGCCAGCGTGTTTGACCAAAAGCTTGGTTTTTTAACAAAAAACACTCCACCCCCCGGCACACCAGATAGTTCAATAACATCTGAAGCGTACATTCATGAGAACTTTCAGCCGAAAACAAATGAGGATTCAACTCATTCAAATCAAATTTCTGAGGGTGCAAACAAGCCAGAATTTGGCAATTTCTTTGTCCCCGAAAATGTCTATATCATAGGTACGATGAATGATATTGACCGAAGTGTAGATAGTATGGATTTTGCTATGCGGCGGCGTTTTTCTTTCATTGAAGTGAAAGCCAATGAGCGCATGGATATTTGGACTGGAAAAGATTGGGGTGATTTGGCTGCGGCATGTATGATAGCCATCAACAATGAAATAGATATGATACCAGGACTTAACTCTGCTTACCATGTTGGTCCAGCATACTTTAAAAAATTAGATGATTATAACAAAGACTACCCAGACTTCTTCAAGTTATGGGATAATCATCTGCATGGAGTGCTTTTTGAATACCTTCGCGGCAAAAAAGATGCAGAAGGTATCATAAATACAATTCAAAATTCATATCTTAAAGCACTGGTAAAGGCAATTAACAGTCGATTCAATGTCAGTGGTAAATGGGGTGAGCGTCTCATCAAGAAATATAATTCAGCGAGTACTTTGAACGCAAATATTAAAAATACTGATAGCGCTAAAGATTATTTAAAAAAAATAAAGGGAGAAATCAAATTCGATGATAATCTGCTATCCAATTCCATTGATCGAGAAGAAGAGATCAACAAGTTGCGCATCATGATTAAGCGCCATATGGATATTGGAAAGATTATTATGGAACTACCAGATTAAGAAGTGTAATAATGTATCAAATAAATATCATAGACAATTACAATTCCTTCATCTCAGCACGGTATGGGCCTTTCTCGATAACAAAAGATAATGTTGTTAAAGATAAAGGCCAGCCTAGTAAGAACGAAATCTCTGATGTTATAGATGACTTAAAACAGGTTGCCGACAAGAGTTTGTCTCAATTAAAGGACGAAAATCCCAACTTGCTTATCTTCCCAGAAAATCTGTCCTATTATCAAGACGGATTTGATAATAAGGAAAAGAGAATTTGTACATTATATCCAGAGTTTGGCGAGAACAAGTATATTGAGACAGGCAATGTGATGGGCTGGATCGGTTTCGGTCAAACTCAGTTGAAGATATATTCCAGGTTTGACAGTAATGGCGCATCATCAAAGAAGTATAAGATTATTCCCAAGAAAGACTTCTTCATGCTGCATCTGTTGAGTAGAGTAGGTGCATTTCATGTAACAGCGCTGGACTATACCGAGGGCAAGGATTCGCCTATCGATTCTCTCGTGATGCTGATGATGCCTGAATGCCTGAAGAATGCCATTAGTCAAGGTTTGTATAAGGAATACCGCACATTTGACCGGAATGACTTCCGTGTTCGCGGAACAATAAATGTAAGCAAACACATCAGGCATAATCTCCCTTTTGCTGGGGATGTGGCTTATCGGTCTCGCGAGTATTCCTTCGACAATGACATGACGCAACTCATTAGGCACACTTTAGAATATATGAAAGATACTCCTATGGGTCAGTCAATCCTGAATGGCGATTCCGAACTCAAACAGTGTGTCGAAATGATCTATCAAGCTACACCCACTTATGAAACAAGAAATCGTGGGCAAATAATCAAAAACAATCTGCGGCCCAAAGTTCATCCCTACTACACTGGATATGTCACATTACAAAAGCTTTGCTTGCAAATCTTGCACGAGGAGGGGATCTGCTATGGTGTTGAGTCAGATGAAAAAGTGCACGGCATCCTCTTTGATGGGGCCTGGTTGTGGGAGGCTTATATTAACAGACTGTTAGTAAAGGCTAATCTTGGTTTTGTGCATCCAAACAACATCGCTAAAGAGAATGCATACAAGATGTTTAAGGCCAGCGAAGATTCTACGAATGCCATAGGTATAGACAACAGAGATGCATATCCTGATTTCTATAATGACCATTGTGTGTTGGATGCCAAATACAAACACTTAGAAAATAGAGTGCAGCGAGAAGATCTTTTTCAGGTCATCTCATATATGCACACAATGCCTCGTGACGTAGGAGGATACATTTATCCTTTCCAAATTCAGAAAAAAGAAGACTGTCCATCTGTAAAGCCCTTCCTTTTAAATGGACGAAATGGTGATGGTGGTCGGATTTTCACCATTCCATTTCTAATTCCATCTTATAAAGCTGATACCACTTGGGAAAAATATGAAAAGGAAATAACGAGTGCAGAAGAAGAATTTATTAACAACCTGTCCTTATTGCGTTTATAGCAACAACACAAGAGGAACAAAGTCTATACGTTATTTTCTCTAAACTTTTTAAGTATTTGAAATTTCACTAGAGTTTTACTGATAGAACCAACTTTAGTGAGTTGTCAATCCCAAATGATGAAAATAAAGCTAAATTCATCATCGAAAACCTATTCTATCTTTGAGAATCAATTCAGCTTTGGGTTTCCTCAATGCCTCATCTTTTTCATCCAAACTCTTTTCCATGATATCCTTTCGTCCAAACAATAGATTATCAGTTAATTGCAGGGGTTCAAAGAAAAAGTTGTTGTCCTTTTTGGGTTTTTTCATTTTCGTTCTATGTTATAAGTGTGAGGGTCATTTTTATTATATACGACTATGAGATTACAGATGCCAAAACTTCCTTGTTTTAAGACGCTGACTAAAGTTGGCGACGTTGTGTATTACATTTCGCCAAATAATCGTTATGCCGTGAAGCGGGCGAGTGTTGTTGAGATTCAGAGATTGAGCAGCGAGTACCGTCAAGTAATGAGTAACGGCTATGTTATTGTCAAAGATGCCCATTTGGTTGAAGATCACACGACGTTTGCCAGTTGTGGTGATGCTGTGCAGTTCATCCTCGCCAGTCTTGTCGAGCTCATCAATGATCACAAGATCCGTATCGCCACTCTGCAGCATGAATTAGATGTGAATGAGCGTGTACTTGCTACCCTGCAAAAGCAATACCTTGATTTGCCAGCTGAATGCCCGCAGCCCAAGAAAAGTGCAATAGACTACCAGAATTAGGAGTTACATGGTTCCGAATGAAAAAAGTTGCCCGAAATTTTGAATTTTTTTCCAAAAATTACTATATTATTAATACAAAAAGCATGTTGAACAATTTTAATCATTTCTGTTATGACCATTTCCATTAAAATCAACAATCCTTATCTGATGAATCGTGCCCACAACTATTTCTACAACAAAAATGTCCAGACCATGTTGTGCAACAATGAAACTGAATTGACTCTCTTTAACCTTGATCGCACTGAAACTGAGCTCCTTCTCAATGCATTTACCAAACACTTCCACCTGAAACCAGCCTTGCAGCATCACCTTGCTGCATGAGCAAATAATGCGACCAAAATGAAAAAAAGTGGGTCCAAATATTGAATTTTTTCCTGGTTGTTACCATATTAAAAGGGCGCCTTATTTGTGTGAATAATTATTCGTTAAAATGAGTTAAATTATTCATTAAAATTTGCTCGGCCGGATAAATTTCAGTATATTTAATTTCGGAAAAATTCCAATCGTTTGTCAAAGCAAACAATTCATATAATAACGAGAGGTATCCGAAACGCTCACTCGAAGGGAGTAGGAACAACTAAAAATCATTGTTTATGGGATTAGCAATTACAAAGTATGGTGTGAAATTCTTCAGGAAAGGTGTTGAGATCACTGTCATCGCTCTTGAAATCAAAATGTTGTCATATTTGCGCATTTACAAACACCTATATATCAATGATTTGAAATATTTTTTAAAAAATATTCCCGAAGTTCTTTAAGTTTTTTGGGGTCATGTTTACATATTTCTGGCGAATTTCATTTTTAACTTTTAAATAATAACAGCTATGACAACAATCAAAACTTCTTCGCTGAGAACTTACAGCCGCGTTCACAACTATCTCTACAACAAGCACATTGAATGCTGGGGAGACCTCGAACAACTCGAAGTATCCTTCTTTGGGCTTGACAAAAATCAAACCGACCAACTTCTTGAAAAATTACTCAAACACTTTCACTTGAAACCCGTCATGCGGCAAGGTCTCGCCGCATGAGTATTCTCAGCGGGAAGTGTAGCCCCAAATGTAGGGTACACTTGCGCATGTCAAATATAGCACCTTACGTTTTTGAAACTTTCTCTAATTATAAGTTTAAATCCCAATATTTGTAATATGACAAACAAGCAGATAGATGAATTCTTGGCAGAAATTGGCCGCATCCCCTTGCTTACTCACGAAGAGGAACTTGTGCTCTTGAAGGCAGTGCAGGAGAATGGTGTGGATTGCGATGAGATGAAATTGTTGGAAAAAGCCAACATGCGGTTTATTGTCAGTTTAATCAACCAGTATCAGAATCGAGGGCTGACATTTGGCGAGTTGATTAACGTGGCAACGGCAGGAGTGAGGATGGCTGCAGAGCAATATGACTTCGCTGGCGACAAAAAGTTCATCGCCCACGCTGTTGGATTGATGCGCCAGCAACTTGAACAGGCTATTTCCGAAAAGGAAGCTCCGAACGGTTTCAATAACAATGAGCTTGAAAGCTCAGTTCCATAGATTTTTGGGGGTTGTTCGCAAAAAAATGCTGAAATTCTTTGATTTTTTGGCTGAGAATTAACATATTATTTTAAAAAGAGAGGTATCCGAAACGCTCACTTGAAGGGAGTAGGACAACAGATAAAACTATAAGGATTATGGCAAAATTAGCTCTGACCAATGACGGTCTCAAGTATTATGTGGGTGATGTGGAAATTACCCATGGGATTAAAATTAATCGGCAAGGAACTGCTGTTGGGACCACCCTCACTGACCCGAAATGCCTCATCTTTCCGCCTTATGTAAAGGCAATAGAAAATGGGTCCTTCCAGGATATTGAGTCACTTGAGGCCATCTATATCCCCGAGAGTGTGAAAAGGATTGGACTCAATGCGTTTGTGGGTTGCACAAGGTTATGCAGAATCATTGTGCAAGACTCCATCCAGACCATCGTGTTCAAGCAACCCCAGGGCAAGTGGGACATCACTACAGGCCGGCCATTTGATAATCTCTGCGAGATGCTGCAGAAAGGCGGCTATCAGATCTATCTTTACAAGAGCGGTGAAGACTTCTCATGGGACTAATCTTTTACGTATCAATAAAACTTAAAACCGTATGGAAGAGAACAAGAAAAAGAAAATCGTGTATGTTGACATGGATAATGTGCTGGTGGATTTCCGGAGTGGTCTTAGCCGAGTGACCAATGCGATTCTCACAGAGTATGATGACGACGGCACAGGCAAGCCACACTACGATGACATCCCTAACATTTTCTCGCTGATGGATCCCATGCCTGGAGCCATCAAGGCCATTCAGGAGTTAAACCAACACTATGATCTGTACATACTCAGTACAGCTCCTTGGCGCAATCCCACGGCATGGTACGACAAACTGGAATGGGTACAGCGCTACTTCGGTAGTGAGAAGAATTCGATCTTCTACAAGCGCCTCATCATCTCGCACCACAAGAACCTCAATCGTGGCGACTTCCTGATTGATGACCGAAGGAAGAACGGTGCGGATCAGTTTGAAGGCGAACTGATAGAATTTGGCTCACCAAAGTTCCCCGACTGGCCAGCAGTGGTGGAGTTTTTGTGTAATCATCAAGACTAAAGCGAATGAAAACAGTAGATTTAGAAACACTCAAGCAGCAACTCAAGGAAGCTCGTAACGGAGGCCGTAAGCAACAAAAAGCGTTTCTCTCGTCAATCAACCACCACTCCACAAACGGCATTGTCATCAACGAGATGAATGACTCGGACCTGCAGTGGATTGCTCCGCTTGCCCTTGAACTGTTCGTTCCGGCTGTCAACATTGTCGCCTGCGGCATGAGACAAAAATGCCGCCATTGGGAGGAAGATTTTCTTGATGATGACACTGGTGAAACTGTAACGGTTTTGCGCACAGATGTGATTGACGGCGAGACGGTCTTCACCCCCAATGAGGAGTTGCTGGACCGAATTGGGAAAAATATAATTGCCTCATTCAATCGGCTTGACAATGAGGAATTAAGGGATTTGATGTTCTGGTGTGTATCATCTGAAGTCAAGGATGCAATTGACGATGAGCTTTATCGCCGTGATGATCCTGTTGCCATCAGTAATCGCGGTGTCCTTTATCAATATGGCGATGAGGCAAACGGTATTTTCATCGACTATGACAAGGCAAAGACCTATTACGACCGTGCCGGCGAGGAATTTGACCCAGTAGAGACCGCCAGACAGTGCCGATATGATGCCGAGCATACCGATTACCCCGAATTCACCTACTACCGCATCGCTGGTGACGATGTGCCTGCAGTGAAAGCACTACTCACTGAATTGTATCAGAAATACGGCGAACACACCGAACCCTTTTGGTACCTGCCACTTGAGGTTGTGATGAAGTCACTTGTTGGTTCAGATGCCTATGTGGGCTATATCCAGTCCATCCACGAGGGCGATCCCTGCGAGATCCCAGTCGAATTCTATGAGGCCAACCGCGACTGCCTGAAATATGCCCTGCTGCAAGTATTCCCCAATCTGACGATTGAGGTAATTGATCAAGACTGAATATTCATAAATCGATACTTTAAAGACCGTACTGTTGTGCTAACCCGCAGAGGAAAAATATTATTTAAGCACTTGAATCACAATTAAATATAATAGAATAATAAGAACATTTCATTCCCAGACTCTAATAATTTAACAACTGAAATATGAGCATAAGATAGATGCAGTTGATGAGCTATAAGTCCAAAAAAAATCGAGTTATAGCTCACTTTCTCTTTTTCAAATCTGCCGAATCATGCCAAAAATACCCATTCGCGGCAGAATATAGCATAGTATATTATGCCGAATCGATACTTTTTACTGCGTTGGCGGCAGAATATAAGACAATAACAAGTCCAACCTGCACGTGTTTTTGTATTGGTTGGACTGCTTTTATCTGTTTTTATCAGATGATCTTAGGTTAATAATCTGATTAATTTTCCCATCATATCCCGTTGGAAGGAAACCTGACTCGAGACGGTTTGTGGCTGCTTCAATATCTGTATTCAAGACACATTTATAAAAACCAGAGCCGGGAATATGGAAAGAAGAAAACCGAGTCAGATTTCTTTTTGTGATTTTGCTCACTATATCAAAGAAATGCATTAACTTTGCAATTATGAAACATATCAAGATACGAAATTTGGGTCCAATCAAAGAGGCTGATATTGAATTGAAGCGAATCAATGTAATCATTGGTCCGCAGAGTTCAGGTAAAAGTTGTGTCCTGAAAACCGCTTGTTATTGTACCTGGGTAGAGAAGCGTATTGAACTGACTCAGTCAGCAGATTTCTTTGCGAAAGACGGTAACTTCACAAAGGAATTTGAGCGTTTTCACAAGTTGAAAGGATATATCAAACCTGATACCTTTATCAGCTATGAGTCTGAATTCATGTCTTTTTCTTTTGATAATACTTCAAACAAATTCAATTTTAAGTGGAAAGAAGGCAGATGGGACTACCATCGCTCCAAAGTGACATATATCCCCGCCGAGCGCAATCTTGTTGCAGCTATTCCAAACTGGTTCCAAGTCAAATTTGCTGATGACAATATTCGTGACTTTATGGCAGATTGGGAATCTGCCCGTCAAGCGACGAGAGAAGATTTAGAGGTTTTAAATCTTGGAGTGTCATACAGATATGATGCTGCTACAAAGTCTGATAAAGTTCAGGTATCCGAAGGCGTTACACTTGACTTTACCAATACATCAAGTGGTTTACAGTCAGTCATTCCGTTGTTTATACACCTTAGTCATATCACTAACATTAGGCACTCAAGGATAGAGAGTTTTGCAAATTTACAAGAACAAGGAGTTTTGTTAGCGAAATTGGATGAGGAGGATAAGAAAGATGTCTTTACGAACTATGTTCATACTCATCATTGTGATATCTTTTTGGAAGAGCCTGAAGCTAATCTTTTTCCTCCGACCCAGGCAAACCTTGTGGAATGGCTGTTGACTAAGACTGAGGGCAAACATCCCAATAGTCTTTTTATTGCTACTCATAGTCCATATATTTTAAATGCCTTTATTGAGAAGCAAGAGATTGATATGACTCTGTTGTACACCAAAACTACTGATGATGGTTTTATGACAGTAAAGAGCGCCATAGAAGAAGATATTCAGGCTATATATGACTTTGGTGTAGATGCATTCTTTAACATAGAGACCTTAGGCTGATATGAAAAAGAAAGACTGGCATGTAGTCCCAGAATGCTACATTGACACAAGCCTTACTGAATTTCTGCTAAATTCATCTGGTGTAAACCATAAAAAAGGCTGTAATGAAGTAGCTAGAAGCATGAAGGAGACAAATCTAAAGGATCAGTTCTCTATCGGCATCATTGATAACGACAAGCGCAAGCCCTCGTATGTGAATGAGTTTATAGAAATTGCTAATACAAAGCATATCTCACTACTTAAACACAGGGATCGTCCTCACTACTTGGTCATGGTAAGCCCAGCTATGGACCGTTTCATATTGGATTGCTCAGCTGAATTAGGCGTTCATCTTGAAGAGTATGGTCTTCCTACTAGATTGGAAGAGTTTATAAAAGTCACAAAAGATGTCAAAGCCAAGAAAGATCCTCGTTTTAAATCCCTTTTTGGAGCATTGATCAAAGCGGAAGAGATGAATAAGCTTTACTCCGCATTAAATTATCTGAACGAGAATCAATATAGATCTGATACAGCGGAACTAAAAAAGATATTTGAAAACAAGTGATACATATAGCGTTTTCTATTGGAAAATAAGCATGATTTTTCGTGCTTATTTTTCATTTGCCATTTAAGCGTCTGAATGACAATAATAAAAAGACGAAAAATAAAAACGGGTGATGCAATGAGTGCCCAAAATATATCATATTTCCTTTTGAACACGTCAATTTGGCAAACTGAAATTGAGTACAGGGGCAATCTGTTCGTGAGCTATAAGTCCAAAAAAATCGTGTTATAGCTCACTTTCTCATTTCAAACCTGCTGAATCATGTCCAAAACACCCATTCGCGGCAGAATATAGCATAGTATATTATGCCGAATCGATACTTTTTACTGCGTTGGCGGCAGAATATAAGACAATAACAAGTCCAACCTGCACGTGTTTTTGTATTGGTTGGACTGCTTTTATCTGTTTTTTTCCTGGGGGATAATCAGATATAAAATGTCGTGAAATTGCTTATATCCATTCTGATATCACATTTCTCGAGAACCCATTCAGTTTCTCGGTCGCCCTCGAAACTTCATTGGAACCTCTTCGAACGATTTTTCCTTGATGTCCACTTGGCCTTCACTTGTGCTCCGGCCAGTGTCCATTTAACCAGGAAAAATGCTTACGCCGTTGTGAAAACAGAAGATAGGAACGGCTCGCTACGCTCACCCAAACCGTCTTTCTCTCTCTTTCTGGTAAAAACTTGGCCAAATTGCAGCTGTTGATATTTTTGGACTTTATTGATTAGGGAGAGAGGATAAGAAAGAGAAGAGACGGCTTGGGTTCGCTGAAGGCGAACCGTTCCTATCCTTTTAGTTTGTCTGATATTAGGCGGATTATGATATAATATGGACCACTTTTTTTGAGAAAATCTGCTTTCTTATTAAAGGTCAGCAAAAAATAGGTCCAATGATATAGAAGGATTTATCAATACCATCCCTCCCGAGTGTAGTGAATACCACTTTTTTGATTGGAACGAAAAAATAATGACCAACCCATCATAGAGTTGGCCTATCCTATCACGGTCTTTGTTTATACTGATAGTAAGGTTTGTACTTGTCCCTTTCAGTACCGAATAGGTGTGGACTTTTTATATATGCCTGATGTACCTCGTATTGAAGTTTATTCACATCGTATTGTGTTGGCAGAAACTTTCGTCTGAGATATTCCAGCGCGGTAGACTCGTGAACACCTGCTTTGGATAACGTATGAGCCTGAACGTAAACGCTTCTTGTTCTATTACCGTCACTTAGGTTTATATCATTGAACGGTTTCCACTTAAAGTCCAGGATTCTGATTATTTCATCGTCCGTTATATAGTTCGATGGGAACCCCATTTGAGCCAAAACTTGACCATAATTCAATTGCGGTGAATTCGGCTGAGCAGTAGCATTAACATTCGATGAGCCCTGTTTGGATTTGCCAGGCTTATCAAATGCTGGGTCATACACATAGTGCCAAGGTACAGCATAAGGATTATAGTACAAATCAGGATCATAACTGATGAAGCACGGATGACTAAGATCCTCACATAGTTTGTCGGGCTTAATCCCAAACGCATCAGTGAATAACTGTTCAACCTGGCGATAACAGTTGCCATAGTCAGCAATGCTGTAGTTATCAGTTCTGACGATTACCTTTAATCCGTCTCCACTAGGACTCCTGAAGAACGCCAACACAAACGGCCATCCTGAAATGGTTTGTCTGATATAATCCAAATCCTGTTTTGTCTGATGATCGATATCAATGCACACCAGTGACGATAGTGATACGCAGCCATTATTATTCTTGCGTGTAAAAATGCCTTGCCACATAACGACAAACAGACTTAGTTTCAGCCTATCACGTTCATCTTTTGATACCGCGTTCCTAATAGCGTAAATCTTCTCAGCGATACCATAGGTTCCAGTCTGGATAGCAAGCAATGGAATCTCAATACAACAATTCTTCTCTAGATCCTGATTCTCTATGTCCCAGATATTCTTGAACATATTGATTTTAAACAAGTTACTATTTACTAATACTCCCATATTTTTATTAATTTATTAATAATTTATAACCATTTTGTTTTTTACCGTTTTCATCTTTGTAACGGGCAGGTACAGCATCGGGTACATATTTAGAGATATCCGTTGCTTTAGCAGTAGCATTCATGCCAAGACGGTTATACTCTGCTTGAATCATTGATTTGATTTCGGCATTTGAATATACCCTGTCTTTCTCTAAGGTGATATTGACGCTACTGAACTTGGATGCGTCCTCGAGATGTTTCCTAAGGATGCTCTCGACATATCCGGAGCGTCTTATCCTTTCAGCGCCAAGATATCGATAGTACTTTTTGAATTCAATCGGGATTACAGACGCTTCTTCTATTATAGGCAACAGCTCAGGATAGCATTGAACCGTATTGATATAGAGCTTCATCCTGCGCTGGAAGTTAGCGTCAGCAAAGAACTCCTGGCAGAACTGTTTATATAGCTGTTCCGACTGTGAGTACTGGTGAGTGGCATTAAAGCCATTGTTCCTCATGCAGCGCAGCATCTGGTATGAGCCTCTGTACTGCATCATCTTGATTTCCACAGCACGGAGATCTGCGATAAAGGCCAAATCGTTACAGACAGCTCGACATACTCCAGTATAATCGTCCACGTCAAGATAGTCCTTTGTGTACTTGTCAATGACCTGGGCTGTTTTTAATTTGTTGAGAATGCCAGGATCAGTTATCTGTTGTAGTTGCTGCACCTTGGCAATTGTTGCGTTACGTTTTCCATCATAATACTGGATCATCTGCTGTTCATTCATACCATTCTCCAGATTGGTATCCTTGTAGAAGTAATAGATCTCGTTCCTAAATGGATTGTTTCTTGAACGGCACCGGCCTGTTATTTGTGGCAGGTCAATTGATATGTCCAGGCTTAGATTATTTCTGTTACTGTCAGCGAATACGTATGTCGTAGAACAATCGGAATAGAAATCCGTTCCCTCAAATGCACACTTGGTAACGAACGTGAAAGGCTTGTTTTGCGACTTGTACTCTACTTCATTAGGCACAACGCCAATGGCATGCTGGACTTTTCTCAAAGCCGTTCTGTTTTTCGGCTCATCAGCACAGATCACCAATGTTTCGCTTGGCTTCAAACTGTTTTTGTTGATGATCGAGACAATATCCGTCACACTGTTCAGAAAAAACACCGCTTCAGTCGAATTGTTCTGCTGCCCGTCAATGATTTTAGATTTGAAGAAGCCGTTGACTCGATAGTCCTCGATGATTTTGCTCACTTCGGACGTTGTACTACGCATTTTCGAGTAAAACACCTGCACAGTCTCAACACGGCTCGGGTCCCATTGAAGTGTCACGTAAGGCATGTCTTTGAACTCCCCCATCAGGTCGAGATAAGCATGCTTCAATGGTGTTGCACTGATATAGACAATCCTGTTTTGCAGTGAATTCAGTTGGTGCAGCAGGTTAATCTCAGTCGATCCCTTCAACTTGACATCGGTGAAGATGCAGGTGAATTCGTCAACCACGATTGCAAACCTGTCCAACAATCCCCGTTTTAACAGAGCATCCACCACATGAACCAGTGAATCATACGTCACCATGATTTTCGGCACCAGAGGCTGAGTTCCGAAAGGACTTGCCCCACAACGGCACAAGTAGTTCTCCATGTCGGCAATTGACTCGCTTAGATCACATCCGCAACTCCTGTCGAAATAGTACACTTTCCCTGCCGTCCTGCCGTTCTTTAGCTTGCTGGTGATAAGATTACGCCTTGGGCTCAGTAGAATCACAGGTTGGTCATTCGTCAAGAAGTGATCCGTGCATCCACAACCGCATATAGATTTGTTGAGGATGAACTTACCGTCTGGTAAGTAGCTATCGAAATCGCTCCAATCCGATAAATACTGGTACTCTTGAGGTACCATAATCTCAAAATTTAGCATAATTTCTATTTTTAAAGAATTTAGGTAACTATTCAGCGATTATGTGATAGTGTTTAATCGAACTTATATGTTTGGCTCG
>CALDIG010000213.1 GCA_937904375.1 uncultured Prevotellaceae bacterium | reverse complement strand
AAGATTGACTCCGACAGCAAGGAGGGTGGCGACTGGTCAACCGACATACAGGAAGCCGTCAATATGTTCTGCTTTACTATGCGCGTGCATAGTAACCTTGTCGGCAGCGTGCCCGGCAAGTCGCAGACCAACAACAGCGGCTCGGATAAGAGGGAACTCTATACCATCGCCCAGGCTTTGCAAAAGCCGTATCACGACCTTTTATATGTAGTCCACCGCATTATCATACGGTTCAACCAATGGGATGGTTGCACCGTAAACGTGCCTTTCGTTCAACTGACTACGTTGAACGAACATCGCGACATCAAAGAAGTCACGATTGACGGCACTTGATAATGCGCTGCACTACATAGGTTATGGGTTATAGGTTATGGGTTATAGAGAAATTGACTATTTATGTTGCTCATTTTTGGGGAGTGCGAGGTGTTTAGTCTCTCGCTCCCTTTTTTGCCCAAATTTTACCCTTTGGGTAAAAAGTTATCCACAAGGTGGCTCAGAATCAAAAATAATGCTTACTTTTGCAGTTCATAAGATGCAATTCCCCATTAATAAATTATGGAAAAACCTATTGTTATTGACTTGTTTTCTGGCTGTGGCGGGCTATCTCTTGGATTCGAGATGGCTGGTTTTGATGTGAAACTTGCCATTGATAATTGGGAGGATGCTCTTGTAACTTACCGCTTTAATCACAAAAATACTGACACACTGAACGCTGACTTGCTAAATCTAGACCCCGCTAAAGTAGAACAAGATTTCAATTTACATGAGGTCGATGTTATAATAGGTGGCCCACCATGTCAAGGCTTTTCAGTTGCAGGAAAACGCATAATTGACGATGATAGGAACAAACTCTATAAGTCCTTTGTGCGTTTTGTTGATCATTTCAAGCCCAAAGCGTTTGTTATGGAGAATGTCCCTAATATTTTATCAATAGGCAATGGTGCAGTAAGAGACGCTATTATAAATGATTTTTCAGCATTGGGTTATAATGTTGCATATAAAGTTTTAATCGCTTCTGATTATGGCGTTCCACAAAATCGTCGTAGAGCGATTTTTGTAGGATTATTGGGCAGTGAGTATATTTTCCCAAAACCAACTACAGAAATACGAATAACAACTAAAGAAGCAATATCAGATTTGCCCGAAGATACAATAAATGATGGTGAGAGCTATCCTAATTCAGCTCAAAGTGATTACCAACGTTTGATGCGTAAAAATAGTACGACTTTGAACAACCATCAAGCAACTGTTCATACAGCAGAGACAAAGCGGATAATAGCAATGGTGCCTGACGGTTGCAACTATAAGTGCTTACCAAAAGAAATGTGGAGCTTACGAAAAGTTCACATTGCTTGGACGAGAATGGATAGCAAGAAACCTTGTTTTACTATTGACACAGGGCACAATCACCATTTTCATTATTCCTATAATCGCGTGCCAACCGTAAGGGAAAGCGCAAGAATTCAATCATTTCCCGATATTTTTTTGTTCATTGGCGGAAAGGGTAGCCAATTAAAACAAGTCGGGAATGCTGTACCCCCATTAATGGCTGATGAGATAGCAAAGCAATTACTTAAGCATTTATGAGTTATATTCCCGAACACCAATACCGTTGCACTATAATACGAGGTAAAAGTCAGACCGATATGGAAGATTTGCTACCCTTGTATGCTAATATGGTACATAAGTTTTGCCCATGTACTGAAACAGAGTTTAAAAGTAGGTGTTGTGCAACATTATCAAGTGTACTATTTAATACTTCTTCTTTCGATACATTACCAGAAAGAAATCAAAAAACTGTTTTAAATCACCTTACTGAAATTGCTGGGACTTTGTTGGGTCTTTATTATCCACAAAGAGATGATTCAACTAATATTGTTTACATGTTTGAATCTGAATCATGTAAACAATTAGTAAAGGAGAATGACTTTCCAACATTCTTCAAGAATCTCTGCTTAAATTTTCAGTTCCCTAATGGTGCCAAATGGTCTCTATTCTATGAAGAAGATATAAAGAACAATATTCATATTAAACCTTTTTGTTATGTGGTAGCACTCCTTTTTTATGCTCAATCACAGACAAATAAAGTGCTTTTAACAAAACAGGAAATCGGGTATTATGTTTTGAACAACCTTGATGTTTTGCAGGGCAAAGTACACTTTAAAGATGTATATGATAGGATAATTCAAGATAGGGCCAATAAAGTCAAGAGAGAAAAATTGTCTGGTTCTCATGCTTGGCAACATATTAAAGAACAATTCAATTTACTCGAATTGGCTAATATTATTGAGACTGACGCAACTTACCTATGGCTCAACAAGGATGAAACGAATAGTATAGCCTTATTTATAAAGCACCTTAACGACTTCGGCTTTGATGCTTATTCCTATCAATTAGACAGTGCTTCTAATAGAGATTTATATGTGAGTGAATGGAAACGATTTTACGGTAGTTTCAATCATGAATTACTGACCATTTCCACTTCATTCGGTGGAGAAGTTGTAGTCGTTGGCAAAGAACAACAAAAGGCCGAAGGCGGAGCTACTAAATCAACGGTTGATTTAGGAGATGAAGGTGAAGCATTGGTTTTCAAATTGGAACAAGAGCGAGTAAGGAATTATAAAGAAAGATTAGTCAATAAAGTTCTTTTGTTGGGTAAGACAAAAGGACTTGGTTACGACATATCTTCTATTGAAGCTGATGAAAACCCAACCAAACCAGAATTTGCACGATATATAGAGGTTAAATCAACAAAAAGAATAACCGAACCTTCTTTTGATAGCAAATGGCTTGACACATTAAATATTACTGCAAAAGAGTGGGTTGCAGCGGAACAATATGGAGATTTCTATAATATCTACCGCGTTTACTTTACAAAGTCTAAAACCATCGTTGTTCGGATTCAAAATCCGTTCAAAAAATCTCAAGAAGGGCAAATAGAGGTTTACCCGACAATTTATCAAATGAACTTTGGCACAGATGTAATAGAGCATCGCTATAGTGGACAGTAAGATGGAAACATTAAAAGTTGCTTCATTGTTTTGTGGTTGTGGTGGGTCTGATTTAGGGCTTATTGGCGGATTCTCATATCTTGGGAAGTATTACGACAGACTTCCCTTTGATATTGTTTTCGCAGTTGATTTTGATAAGTATGCCGTTGAAACATATAATCAAAACTTTAAGCATAAAGCAGTTTGCGCTGATGTTACAACTATTGACTTTGAGAATACTCCCGACGTTGATATGGTTATAGGAGGTTTCCCATGCCAGTCTTTCAGCACTGTAAATCCCACTAAGGATACGAATGATGACCGTGCTAACTTATATAAGCAAATTGTTCGGTATCTTGAGACAAAACGCCCAAAGTATTTCATTTGTGAGAATGTAAAAGGGTTGTTGACTTTACAGAAAGGTGCAATTATAAGAAGAATTGTAACCGATTTTCAGCGTGTTGGTTACAACGTTGACTTTAAGCTACTTAAAGCGGTTGAATATGGCATTCCACAACGCAGAGAAAGAGTATTTATTATAGGTATTCGCAAAGATTGCGTTTTCAGTTTTAATTTTCCAGCACAAGTATGTTCTGAAGCTGAAGCGGTTCCTTTAAGGGCAGTTATTGAAACGCTTGCGATTCCCGAACAAAAATACTATTTCTCCCAAAGAGCGGTTCAGGGTGTGAAAAATGCCAAGAAAAATATGAAAAGGGGGCTTTGGCAAGACTTGGAAGCTCCATGTTTAACGATAACTTCCCACTTGGCCAAAACAAGCATGAATTCTCGTGACCCTATTCTTTTGGTCAAGCCCGAAGAAGAATTATATCGGCGTTTCACACCGAGAGAAGCGGCTCGCATTCAATCATTTCCGGATGATTTTATTCTTAATAAATCCGAGCCTAAATCTTATAAGCAGATTGGGAATGCAATACCACCTGTTTTAATGTGGTATGTAGCAAAAGAAATGAGTAAAATTATTGGTGAAAGTGAAGTGGAACAAGTTAAGTACTACTATTCCCCGATTCAATTAGAACTACAATTTGTATGCGAGGGTGGTATAACATACAAATCAAAAAGAAAGATTGAACAACAATAACAATAAAAACCTCGGCTTCGGTCGAGGTTTTTTCTTGTCTTTTGGTGGATTGGGGCTATGAGGTACTTTTGCGGTAAGTTTTATCGCAAAAGTATTTTTATATGTTCACAATTATACTCGCTGCGCTCGTGTGTATGGTGTAGTGTGTATGGTGTAGAGAACTAAAAACGAAAGATTATGTTCACGGATAAGAAAGAATTGATTAAGCAGGTGAATTGGGTCTTGCGATTGCAAGAGCCGTTTTGCAGCAAGCAGGTGAATGAAGTGCAGTCGAAATGGACTTCTGCGGGTTATGAGGTGCGTTTTGATGGCGGCAGTGCCGTGATAGCGCACTTTGAGGGGCGTATTCTTGCGCTCGCATGGCAGCAGATGGGCGATGTGGCCCGGTATTTGTTTGCCAAAGACTGCGACGAGTTGTTGCACCGCGACGTTAAGGAGTTGGGGCATTTCGACCACGGCTATCTGGAATCGCTGTTTCACTTGTTGAAGGAGTGCGACGGCGACAAGCGGATTTTGATGGGTCAAGACATCCAGTTTGAGGACTTGATGAACTTCGTAGGTATCAACTGCGGATTTTACTTTGACTTGGGGCATATCGCGCCGGGCGTTTACGCCGTGAGCGGTAATTATCGAGAGGCGGAAATACGCAGTAAAGCGTTTATGGATTCACTGGAAGTCAAAGTGAGGTCAGTTCACCATTAAACGCCTTCGGCGTGAGTAACGAGTAACGTGTAACGATTAACGAGTATTGAAACGCCTGCGGCGTGGTTTGTTGAAACGCCTTCGGCGTGAGTAACGAGTAACGTGTAACGATTAACGAGTATTGAAACGCCTGCGGCGTGGTTTGTTGAAACGCCTTCGGCGTGAGTAACGAGTAACGTGTAACGATTAACGAGTATTGAAACGCCTGCGGCGTGGTTTGTTGAAACGCCTTCGGCGTGAGTAACGAGTAACGTGTAACGATTAACGAGTATTGAAAC
>CALDIG010000212.1 GCA_937904375.1 uncultured Prevotellaceae bacterium | reverse complement strand
GGCCGAGGCCGGGGTTTACCTCTAGGCCGAGGCCGGGGGCGACTGCAGGCGGAGTCGTTCCTTTTGCTTCAACCTCTATTCCCATAAACGCTCCACGCTCAATGATATCATCCATTGGCTTAATAACTTCCACATCAGTGTCGAAATAGATGCCACCATAGTTGTAGAGAACCCAGAAGCGAGCATAGTCACTTACGAAAGCGTATTTCTTAGCTTTATAGGCCTCAGCGGTATAAGGGATGATATTCACATCAAAGTTGTCCTCGTTCCACTCCTTAATCTCGTAGTCGGGCAGGAACTTCTTCCAACTTTCGATGCACTTTAGTGCCAATGCGGGCTTCTCACCACGCCCAAACCAGCAATAATGAATAACTTTCGGTATCATAATAACTTATAAATCTTCTCCACCTCGTT
The DNA here is from genome assembly GCA_937904375.1 of uncultured Prevotellaceae bacterium. Lineage (GTDB taxonomy): Bacteria > Bacteroidota > Bacteroidia > Bacteroidales > Muribaculaceae > Sodaliphilus. The sequence continues at coordinate 10,628 of CALDIG010000212.1, read as the reverse complement.
CTCGTTGCTGTAGTCGTGGGCTCGCAGATAGTCCTTTATTGATTGTTTCAGTTCATTATTTCGGATGAGATTCACAATTCCTCGAGCGCAACCCTCGTTATCCATCGGCACGATAACGCCGTCCTTGCCATCTTTAATTTGACTTCGTGCCGTAGCATAGTTTGTGATAACCACAGGCTTATAAAGCATCTGAGCCTCTCGTACTGTCACGCTCTTACCCTCGTAACGACTCGGCTGCACATAAATATCACACGCTTTGATATATGGATAAGGATTAGCCTTCTTGCCAAGTATAATCACATGCTCTTGCATTCCGGCCTCAGCCATTTTCTCTCTTATTAGATTTTCGTTACCAAATCCAATAATATACCAAATGAAATCATCAAAACCGGTATTCACAATATTTCGCGCAATAAAAGGGAGGTTGTCAAAATTCTTTTGATGGCAGAAACGCCCTATCGAAAGCAAACTTACTCCATTGCCAGGCATCTCATCACTCACATCCAGCAACTCAGCTTGCTGCCGAACAAAGGTTGAAGAAAGGATATTCTCTATCTTTACAATCTTATCCTCGAGAGTGGGGAAAGCGGTCAAAAACGCTTTCGTACAGTCCGGTGAAATGCTTGCGATATAATCGAATTTGCTCCAAACGGGAAGTTCCTTCTCGGCATTAAAGTGAACCACACTATAATCAGTATGTATCCAAGCTATCCGTTTCTTCGCCTTCACCTTGTTAAGCACAATGTTGTGAGGCTGAAGAAAACTAATCGCTAAATCATATTCTCCCAAATCATAAAGCGTCTCAAGATACGGGTCAACACAATCAGCCACATATTGGAAACCACTGCTATCAAACGACCGGTATGGCTCCTTCAGCGAACGGTGATAACGTCCATGCCGCCACTTCGCCTTAAGCCGCCCAAACAGCACCCCGATCTGTCCTTCTTTAAGTATCGCTTTCATTGGCCGCTCAATAGCGTTATACCCACGCCTTTCAGGCAACAAGTTCACATGCTTCGGGATTAGTGGCATAAACTCGCCCGTATGCTGATTAAGAAACAAATCCACCTCCACCCGCTCAGGATCAAGCGCATTGAGCAACCCAAGCAAGGCCCGCTCCGCCCCACCCAGCGCCATGTAGTGCATATTGATGAAAATGCGTGGCTTCATTGTTAGAACCCCCTATTAATTGAATCTGTATTTATCGTTTCTTGTGTTCTCTCCTTTAAAAAGGCGATAATAAATGTCCTTTCGTCTGGATATACAGTGCACATCGCATCAAAGTAGGATGCAAGCAAGTGCCTTGAAACATTGATAGCTGCATGGGCTGTTGTTTTACTTATTGAATTTCCCATATTACTCGAAAGTAGACCATGGACATTAGATGATAGAGACGAGATAATTGTAGAAAACATGTTTGCGTCACAACTGAAAAACTTCTGATATAAATCTGCGTAACTATATTTTCCTTTAATCTCAGCCCCTTCGACCTTAAATCTCCACCAATGCTTCTCCAAAACCTTATCGCTAATAATATAATTGCTGAGTTGATCTTTAATGGTGCCTACCTTGCCCTCATACCAACTGAGATCGTCATTTATTTTATCTATCTCTGCCTCAAGTTGTTTTTTGTCTTCCTCTTCAGAACTTTTATTGTCTATGGCCTTTTGAAATATCTCTTTCTCGGTGGTTAAATCGTCCAAAACATATAGATAAAACCTCAACCTTACAATAAGTTCATTCTTTTCTTCAAAAAACAACTCTATTATTGACAACCTATCGGCTATCATTCTATTTATGGTCTGCGCGACATTATAGTCTTGATTAACTTCTATTATATCCAAAATAGCATGAAATAAAGATCGTAATCGCTTAACCAAGTTCCATTTCATGATATTGATTTCACCTGTAGCATTAGAGTAGGTATCTAGCAAATGTTGGTCAATTGTATCAAGCGCAATCAATTTTCTTCGGTAGTCTTCAAACATTTCAGTCTTAATCTGATGTTTTAAGCGATATTGCTCATAACCATCTTTTATACAACTATCATGAAGCTCGTTCAACTTATTTCTTATTTTTTCTCTATCCATCTTTCAAAAGAAAATCTATGTGATCGCAACTCATTTCTGTAAACCTTTGATACTATTATTTATCTGCTTCAGATAATAAGGAACTTGACCTTCGGCATCTTCGGGTATTGAAGAATATATACGCGCTATCTGTAAGAATGGTAATACAAAATGTTCACTATTGTAATGACGGCCATCGAGACCTTCGTAGTCGAATGAGAGCTCAAGAAAATTGTCTTGATGATTAATTCTAATATTTTTCCAAGTATCTAAAATATAACACATCTCATATTGAGGTGGAAACATATTCACACCATCTTTAAATAAGCCGAAATCCCTCAATGATAATTCTTTGCCAAAAAGATTGTAATCTTTTATAATATTCCCCAAGACATTCTTAGCACAACCTTCGCCAATATTTTTTATATAGAGACATAAAGCATTGTGGTCAGCAGTACTTTGGAGATATGGGACAATACATGGTTCAAGTTTTTGCAGTCGTGAAGCTTTACTCTCTTTAAATTGCTTGTAATTAATCCAAGTATATACGATTGTTGCTAAAGCAATAACTGCACTCAGAATTGTTTCAGGCATATTTAAAATGGTCATCAGTAATCAAACGACGTTAAATAACTATTAATGCGATAATCAAAAGAACGACTCATTTCTATGCCCTATCGCGCCTTCATATTCCTTTAAGACGTCTTTTAATAGTTTGCAGATTTAGATGCAGAGCTCGTAATAGCTTGTATTTTACTACATTCCTCTCGCGAATCGCATTATAATAATATCTATCAAAACCATTCTTTGGAGATGCCCCAAGTTCATCAAGCTTTTCAAGACATTCCTGTGTCTCGGCATCATTAATAATCGATTTCAGTTCCTTGTCCCGCTCAACCTTACACAAAGGTGAGTCCTTGTGATTATTATTAAAATTCAATGTCCCAATTATTGAATTAAAATAGCGATTATAAACATAAGCCAACATGCGCTTATCTTCAAGCTTCCAATAATCGTAGAGACTTAGGAATTCATCTTTGACTGTCTGATAGATCTTTAAGCGGTTCTCAATGTATCGTGACCTGGTATTGCCTTTATCATAAACAAAGTAGTGATATAATATCTCAGGTGACACCACCAAACTTCGAGCTTTACGATAAACGTGAAGATTAAACACTTCGTCTTGTTGAATCAAAAGAGCGGGGAAACTCAACGAGTTATCAAGCAAGAACTGACGTTTATAAATCTTATTCCAAACAAATCCATTTACGTTCTCAATGCCTGACAAATGCTCAACGTAATTTTCCCTTATATCTTGATTCGATTGACATTTAAGTTCGCTGAACACGACACTAGTCAGAGATTTGTATTTCACATCATAGCTGTCGTAGCTAAACATAAGTACATCAGGTTCACAATTATCAACTAATAATTTATAACATCTACTTAAAAAATCATCGTCAATCTTATCATCTATATCAAAAAAGCAGATATATTTACCTTTAGCTTTTTCAATGCCAAGATTTCGCGCCGGCCCGGAACCTTTATTATCTTGATGGTAACAATGAATATTTGAGTGCAATCTCTCTACATAATCACATTTATCTTTTGAGTCATCTGTAGAACCATCGTCTATAAGTAAAATTTCATAATCCTCATAAATCTGATCCAAGATAAACTTTAAACCAGAGTCCACGAAACGGGAAACGTTGTAAATGGGTATAACTATTGAAAAGAAAGGAATGATTTGGTTCATCATTATCGGCTCCAAACAAGCTCCCACATATCATGCGTTTCGTCTTTAATTGTGCCAGCGGGCGTTGACAATCTTTGACGCATCTGATAATTGTTTGTATCACACATTAGAAAATCAAACTTTGCCACACTACTATCTATGTCATCAAGATTTAATATGCTATCTGTAAGTCCATAATCAAGAAATAGCTCTTTATATTTATGGCTCCAGCTAGTAGCGAGACAAGGAACACAGGTGTTTAAGGCTGATGCAGCACCGTGGAATCTTGAGGTTACACAAATATATGATTGCGATATTAAACCTTTTACCTCAAGTGCGTTAAGTTTTGTAACAACAGGGATTTCAGAATTTAAATTTCGTGAAATCTCATAAGCCAGTTTCTCATCAGCACTACCTTCGTGGTTTAACAAATATACTTTCTTGTCTTGTTTCCTTGATTCGTCAACAATATGCTTGATGAAAACCAGATATTTATCAAGATTTAGTGTTCCTTTGTCAAACATCCTTATATTTGGGATAATACAAACAGCTTGCCTTAGATTTTCATATTGACTTGGGAAAACACCATCTACAAGAGATGTGAAATCTTTATACAAACTCAATTTTGTTTTGTCCATCGCGGCTTCAATAAGATAATCGTATGAGAGCTGTTCACGTGGCATCACCACATCAGCAAATTGATTAAGAAGCGATATTGCATCTCTTGTCTGCTTCTTCTTCACAGGGCCGAAAGCTTGCGGCAGGAAAATTATTTTAGAGCCTTGTTTGCTATAGTTCAAAAGTTGTCCTCTCCAATGTTCAATAGGTATATCCCATTGATCGGAGAAGTGAAAACCGGAGGCATCAATAAAAAAGTCTACATTTTTTACCGGCCATGAATCTAAAAGGAAACTATATGGTAAATGCAATCGTCTTAAAACACTTTGTATATGACATGAATTACATAGCCTTTTAATTTTAGCAAAGGGTTTATCTTTCAAACACACGTTCGTCTTTACATATTCGATTCCTTGTTTAACAGCATAAAGAGGAACAAATACTTCTGCTTCAGCATATCTCGACTCAATCTCTTGAAGAATTGCATATAACATCAACTCCGCCCCTTTATTATTTGTCTCAATCCCTGACAGTACAATCCTCATCTTACTATTTTTTTGATTACGCTTTTAATAGAAGCCAGCTTAGACATAAATATATCATGGCGTACTTTCTTTTTCGCTATTTTTATAATATCAGATTTGCTTAAACCTTCAAGTTCAACAAAGTTGTGGATTTCTTTGTTAAGGAATTCGAATACAATGTCTTTATTAAAAGATTTCTCACTGCTTAATAAAAATGAGGCAGATGGATTAGCGATGCTCCCTATAATAGATGAGCACATGTTTATCTGCTCTAATCTCTTGTCAATTTGCTGTCCTTGTAGTACCTCCTGGATAGTTCTTGGCGAAATGTCAAGTATCCTAGCCTCTTCAATGTCACAAATTAATTGATTACCTTTTTCATTCCTTGTGATTACGAGAGAAGCGCCTCGCTCCCAATCCACGTTAGACATTCCCCAGGGGTCACCTAAAGTAATATCGGAATGTGTGTTAAGTTTATCATAGCAAACTCGACATCTTAACGGAGTGAACATCTCTTTTAAAGAAAATCTGTATGAGTTAGGAATAACTCTCGTTTCTTTTATATTATGTACAACGACAGGAGCCGTTTTATATGGATAAAACCTATTCTTATATGTGAAAGCTTTCCTTCGCCAATCAATCTTACCCGATTTAAAATGGCTAATTGACATCATTACGTCTGTAATTGTATCACAGAGCATCCGATCACAAATAAGACCTATTTTATAGATAATATTGGTTAACTTCTTTTGTTCACATAAAAGCGTGACAGCCTCTATTTGGCATGGTAAACCTACTATCGCAATCCTATTAAATTCCTTCGCTTCCTTCAATGCTGTCAATAACGTGACAGGGGTATAACACGATTTTTGACTTTTTGCAATCTCAGATGATCTAGTTATGATTTGAGCCTCACCATGAGGATTACCTCCTTCACAAATAACACACACTAAAGCGGCATCAATAATCTTATTATCTAATAGAAAGGATATGATTGCTGATGCAGCCCCTCCACTCTGAGAGTTACTAAATAGCTTGTCATCAGTAGAACGGCCAACGTAAACACCTTTAATTTCACCAACAAGTGGTTTATCATACCTTTTATGTAATTGCAGTTCATCTACAGAAGGGCAGACCTTATTACATAAACCACAGTTCACACAATCAGCAGAAACGGTGGCGTATATCCTCCCCATCGAAGATGATCTAAAAGATATAGCATTCTTGGGACAAACATATTCACATGCTCCACAATTTGAGCACATATAATTATCGGAGATGTACGATATGTTATCCATGTATCATCAGTTTCATTTTCTCTTAACGATATCGACAATTTCCTTTAATTCAGGACGCTTTGCCACTAATGATATCATCAAATAGGAAATAATGCCAATAGCCCCGCCCAAGATCAACTGAGCCCAAGTATTAGAAATAAATATTACAGGTAACACCGCCAATAAAACCATGGCAACCGAGATTATTAGAATTGGAACTAAATCTAACATTTGCCTCACAAATCCTACATTAATCAATTTACCAGTATAATAAGTGTTTATAATCAAACTAATAATAGAGGACACAACACCACCCCAACAAAGTGCAACTATTCCGAAGGGTAAAGATATACATATAATTAATATACCAAATGTTTTTTTAATTATCTCAAGCCTCAAGAATAAGTCAGAACGTCCCTTTACTTTAAGTAAATTAAGATTTAAAGCATGGATAGGCATCCACATCCTACTCAAACACATGATTTGTATAAAGATAACACATCCGCTCCACTTTGAGGTCAATAACACATCAACCAATGGTGATGCCACTGTAGCCATTAACAATGAAATTGGGAAAATAACAAACGCTGAAATCCTTATTAGTCGTCTATATGTGGACTCCAAACGCATGTCATCATTTTGAATCAAACTCATCGCGGGAAATGTCACACGCTCAATAACAGCTAATATATTATCGGAGGCGATAGTTGCAAATACTTGACCTCGTGAATATAAGCCTAATTGAAATGGTGAAAATATTTTACCTATGACTATAAGATATATGTTACCATAAGTTGTATTTAATACTCCAGATGCTAAAATCTTTGAACCGAACCCAAAAAGTTGCTTGAATGATTCTCTTGAAAAGCCAGATCTTGGGCGCCATTTTGCTAGAATCCAAAACAAACACATTCGAATAAACGAACTTGTTACACTTTGGAATACCAATGCCCATACGCCCCAACCAGTATATGCGAAATATAGTCCGACAAAACCTGTTACGATATTACTGATTATTGTTATTTTTGCAAGATTCTTAAAATCCATTCTAATTGATAATTGTGCATGTTGCACAATGCTCAATGAATTAAATATCACCGAAAGTGCAGAAAGTTTAAGAACCGGTGAAAGAATCGGCATATTATAGAAATCCGCCACTATAGGAGATATTAAAAATAACAGTATATAACACGCAATGCCAACAAATATGTTAAAATAAAAGGCGGTGCTATTGTCCAGTTCTGTTCTATCAGGTTTTCTAATTAACGCTGTTGAGAAACCACTATTTACAAAGGTGTTAGAAATAGCTATAAATATAGCCAACATGGCAACAGCTCCATAATCTTTTGGTGACAATAATCTTGCAAGGATTATTGAAAAAATGAAACCTATGCCAAGATGCGCCAAATTCTCAAAGAAATTCCAAAAGGCTCCTTTAACGACTTTATTTTTTAATTCGGATGGCATATCATGAAATTGAGTGATAAAGCCTCAATAAGTTCTGTGTGATACTTCGCCGAAACAGTTTATTAAATAATCTTATTACTTTTTCCTTCTTTGTTGCTTGTAAAGAATTCATGACATCAAAATATTCCTTATTCTCACTTGACAACTGCAAAAAGGCTTCATGATCTGAGAAATCAATATCATTCTCCTTTTCCAAACTAAAATTTGTCTCATACTCTGACACTTCTTTTTTAATCAAAATTGAATCAAGCAACGTGTAGAGTTCAACAACAGGTTCACTCTCACTCCTAAACAATGCGTGACTAGCAGTAATTTGAAATATTCCTATAGGTTTTAAATCGAGACCATCATAACTGATAGTCGGTTTCCCAATTTTAGCACTCACACTACATGAACCGGCAGATGAAACAAAAGCTTTTGGAATTTTCAATAAATCCAATGGTACGGGATAAATTGGTCCAGTCATCAGATAATCTGCATTGCTTAAAGAAGAAAACATCTTATCTATTCTTTTCTTACAATAATCAAGATGAACTCCACCTATAATCACTAAAAAAAAGCTACTCTTACTATGAATCTTAAAATAATTCACCAAATCATCTAAGGCTACCCAGAAAAATGGCTTACTTACTCTTCCAATAAGTCCTATTATATAGTCAACATTATCTGGTATATCTTTTAAATAATTGTTGGGAATATTGTCAATACAATTTGAGCAATATGCAGATAAGCCTAAGTTGCCAAGGTTCTCTTCTGCTGGCCAACCATTAAATAATCGAGGAATTGTTTTAACTGTTATACCTGCCAGTTCATGCCTTTTCAATTTAAAATTGAAAAAATCAAACATTGATATTGATGTAATATGCACACTCTCTCCCAACAAAAGAACAAAATGCTTTGCATGAAGATATTGAGCCAATAACTCACCCCAATATGCCATATTAATCTCACTGGTCTCAATTACAGTCTCATTGTAAGAATCTAAACCAAACCTTGAAACAAGTGATTTAATTATTCTCTTGCATTTCTTAGAAGAATACATTATTGGGGTAAAACTTAATCTTTCATCATAGTTGTCATCATATTTTTTCAATTCTGGAATTGAATCACCATATACTGTTTTATTATAATGTATCAATTGTGTGTCCCAACCTTTCTTTGAATAATATCTCAATTTATTGGCCATATAAATATATGACCCGCCTATACTGCGATTGGTTATAGATAAAAATAAATATAGTTTTGTAGGCTCCATTAATTTACACCTATAATACAAATTAAATAATAACTGAAATAATTACTTATGGAAAACGAGACGGATTATCTTAAGTGTTAGCTCGTCTGCAAGGTACTCTCACATATAACTGATTTATCGATGTCCTGACTATGCCTTTAACTGTTTATTTTGTAAATGAATTAGGCATCAACCATTATATCATGTAACACAATTGCGACAATTAAGCCAAAAAAGAAGCTTATTAAATGAACCTGTGCACTATTAAATTTATCTATAGGTGTTAACTGTTTACTATCCTCTGAAATACGAAAAGATGATGATTTAATCATGAAATTCTACAATATCCTTTTAAACGTCATTAAACACATCTTTATCAAACACATAAATTTCAGCAATAATAAACATACAGGCTTATATTTACTTTTTAGATAGAGGATAAAATTTGCCTTAACCGTTCCTACAGAAAGATGCGTCCCCTTTTTGTCATGCGTCTCGTAAAGAGTATCAATTTTGCAATTAGATCAGTTTATTGTGGTCGCAACTATTTTCACTTTGATTTGTTCGGTCGTTGAGTTAGACTTAATTAGCCATATCTCATCCAGAGGCAAAACTCTATAGATCTTTTATATAGATAACGATAAACCACATGCGGATTAAGGTTGTATCACTCGTTTACCAAATCGTTTGCTATTATTGGCTGTTATCGTAGATATTTAAAAATCTCTCCAAGCAATATAGAAGCCATTTCTGATTCCCACTATATTTTTTGATATCAATATCCTCTCTGAATTCTTTGCGCTTTGGGCCATCCCAGTTGGCAAAATAAGCGTCAACCGGCCTTGGCATAGGAAGTTTAATAGGAATCGTCATATCAGGATACTTTATCCTGAAAAGATCTCGTATAAGATACTTAGTATCGCCATTTCTGATTCTTCCAAGATCTAGTGGTTTTGACATTTTAAGCAATTCGTATGGGTCAATAAAATCAATTCCAGCCGTTTCAAAAGCGTTCTTATATGAAGCATAACTCTCATCTGTAACAACTTCATCATAGAAACGCAGGTAGTCAATAGATTTCTTTCCTATACGATATCGCTCAAATAGATAATTCATATCAGTTGGTTCCTTCAACACTTCAACTGGGTCGAGATAAACAACCCTTTTGACGAATTGACCATAACTCCAATTCTTAGAAAGTATGCCATCCATTCCCCCAAATACATAATCTGCAGCATCACCAATAATTAACATCGTTACTCCATCGTTCTTTGCTTGCATAGCTGCAAGATATAGTTGAGGCTCTATTGAATGAACAGGTGCACCTTTATGAGCCATCACTTTATCTACATTATGCTCAACAGAGCTCCAGTCAATATCCACATAATGAAGTGTTAATTGATAGTACTTAGCATAATATTCTGCACGCTGCAATTCATCACTCTGAAATTCGCCCCCCAAAAACCTAAAGGTATAAGCATCTGAACCTTTAGGCATATATGATGCTAAAATTGAACTATCCATACCGCCTGAAAGAAGCATACCAAGCTTCTCGTGACTAATTAGTCTGAAAACATTTCGAAGAGCGACATCTATGTCATGGGCGTCAGATACTAACACTTTGCTCTCTAAAGGATGTTGTTTGTAAATTTGATGGCGCAATCCTTCAAAAAACTGCTTTTCATCATCTTCCACATATCTCAG
>CALDIG010000211.1 GCA_937904375.1 uncultured Prevotellaceae bacterium | reverse complement strand
CCCCGACAACTCAAGCCGGCAATGAACTGACCGACCGCATCGATGAGCTGATGGCCAATGAGAAGCTATACCGCAAGAGCGACCTCTCGGTTGGAGATGTCGCCGCTTTACTGGGTGAGCGACCCCGCACAGTGTCGGCGGCGATAAATGCTTGCCGCCACACCAACTTCAAGGTGTATATCAATGAGTTTCGCATAGCGGAATCTAAACGGCTTATGGACGAAGACAAGAACAACAGTCGCACTATCGATGCCATTGCCGCAGAGTCGGGGTTCACCAACCGCAGCAGCTTCTATCGCGTGTTTAAGAACTCACAAGGCATCTCACCAACAGATTACCGACTTACCAAAAAACAATCACAAATGAACTAAAAAAGAACCGTCCCCAATTAGTTCATTTTGCTTTGGTTGTCTTTTTTTTAAAAAAAAACAGTTGCTTGTTTAGAATAAAGTGTTATATTTGCACATTCTTTGCATGGAAGCCCGTCCGCATGGCGGTTGTGGGTGAAAATGGCAGGGAATGAAATTTTTTAGAAAAAGGCGTTTACTATGGCGCTTTGTTCTTGACCCATCAAGAATCTCGCAAATTCTCAATCACAGTCAAGGACGAGGCAACGGTAGATGACCATTGTGGGATTTGATACTATTGTGTGCAAGGGGTCGCCAGTGATGGTGGCTGTCACATGATAGGTTATCATATCATGCGTGGGCTTCTGCGTTGCTCGTTCAACTGTGATGGGCAATGCGAGAGCCTTTGATGGGTGGGACGAGCGGCAAGTACAGACTCCCGCGCTTTTTTTGCATTATTCGTTAAACGCTCAATGGGGTAGCGGAGCAAGAAACAATAGAAAAAATGAAGAAGAAATTTAATTTGATTGGTGTGATGGCAATCTTGATTGTTGCCATGTGCTCACTGAGTTCATTCTCAACTCCTGCAAGCAGTGATAGCAAGGAGAAATCTTGCACAGTTAAAATCACTACTAAGGATGGCTATGCCGCAAAGTATATCACTGTTTCTTTAGAAACTGGGGGGTTCCTTGAGGGAGGCTTTAAGGATTTTAGAACCGACGAGAATGGTTATGTAGTCCTTACCTGGGTTTCGAAATATACAAAGTACTTATACATAAAGGGCGACAAGTATCCTGTGGAATATGAAGATGGGGGAAATTACTCTTTGACATTAAAGAAGAAATATTCTGAAATCTGATTATAATTATGAAGCGCTATTTGTTCTATGTGTTGCTGCTGGCTCTGCTGGCAGCAACGCCAGCCGAGATGATGGCTCAGCGTCGCGCCAAAACCACTAAGAACCGCAAGGCGAAGACCGAGAGAACCACGCAAGGGACTAACGGAAAAGCTGTCTCGGGCAACCAGTCGTTCACCGTGGGTGGCGTGTCGTTCACGATGATTGCTGTGCAGGGCGGCACGTTCACAATGGGTGCCACCGGCGAGCAGGGCAGCGACGCCTACAGCGATGAGAAGCCCGCCCACAAGGTTACGGTATCGTCGTTCTACATCGGTCAGACCGAGGTCACCCAGGAATTGTGGGAGGCGGTGATGGGCGGTAACCCGAGCGAGTTCAAGGGCGCAAAGCGCCCTGTTGAGAATGTAAGCTGGGACGACTGCCAGGAGTTCATCCGCAAGCTCAATGCCAAGACCGGAAAGAGCTTCCGCTTGCCCACCGAGGCAGAGTGGGAGTATGCCGCCCGCGGCGGCAGCCGCAGCCAGGGCTACAAGTACAGTGGCGGCAACAGCGTGGGCGACGTGGCGTGGTATGATGTGAATAGTTATGATAAAGGGAAAAGTAGCCCTGACTATGGCACTCATAATGTCGCCACTAAGCGTGCCAACGAGCTCGGTATCTATGACATGAGCGGAAACGTGTGGGAGTGGTGCCAAGATAAGTGGTACAACTATGACGGAAGCAGCTATACGGGCTCTCACCGCGTGCACCGTGGTGGCAGCTGGTTCGACTTTGCGAGGTTCTGCCGTGTGACGCTCCGGAGCGACTACTCGCCCGGCGACCGCCGCAACCGCCTCGGCTTGCGGCTTGCCCTATAGTTTCCTCTGTCACAAAAAACGAGCTTGAAAGAGATTTTGCCCGAAAAAAAGCTCGTGCGAAGCCGAGCTTAAAAAAGGAGCAAAATCTCTTTCAAGCGAGTTCGTCAGGCGTTACATTTACTGCCCGAGCGATAGCGAGGGTCAACCACCAAACTAATGCAAATCAAGACATTCACAATATCTTCCTCCAATGCTGAGCGTTGCGAGAGCGAAGTCAACTTGTTTCTTCGTTCACACCGCATTTTGAGGGTTGAGCGTCACTTTGTAGAGCATGACAGCAGCTGGGCTATGCTTGTGGAGTATCAAGATGAGCAGCCCGATGCAGAGAGCCCTGTGCCTAAGCGTCGCAACAAGAAAGATGTCACTGAGGGCATGAGCGATGATGTGCGTCAGCGATATGAGCGCTTGCGCAAGATACGTTCAGAGCTGTCGATGCAAAGGAGTGTGCCGGTATATATAATTTTCACCAACGATGAACTTGCTTTGCTCGCCAATGAGCCTGAACTTAATGAAGATACAGTGAAGCGCATCAAGGGAATTGCCCCTTCAAGGCTCAAGGATAGTGTCCAGTACTTTTTTGACAAACCTGCCGACGATGAAGCGAGTGGGGCATTTGACTGAGAAGATTGCGGTACTCGATAACTTGTATGAGGCGTTTTTGAGGGCTGCTCGCGGCAAGCGCGACAGGGCTGTGGTGATGGACTATGGCGACCATCTTCAAGAGAATCTGCAACGATTGCGTGAGGAGTTGCTTTCTGGAGAAATAAAGTGTGGAGGCTACAATTTCTTTACAATCTATGACCCTAAGCAGCGTACCATTTGTGCGGCTCCTTTTCGTGACCGTGTGCTTTTTCATGCTGTCATGCGTGTGTGCCACAATGTTTTTGACGACTATCAGGTTTATGACAGCTATGCCAGCCGTGTGGGTAAAGGCACTTATAAGGCTCTTGAGCGGGCGCAGTACTATTGTGGACGTTACCGTTGGTTTGCCAAGCTCGATGTGAAGAAGTATTTCGACAGCATTGATCATGAGGTGATGATGAGCCAGCTGGAGCGACTGTTTAAAGACCCTGTGTTGCTGCATTACTTTGAAGACTTGCTCGGCAGTTATGAGGTTGAGGCAGGGAAAGGCGTACCTATAGGAAATTTGACGAGTCAGTATTTTGCCAATCATTATTTGTCGGTTGCCGATCACTACGCAAAAGAGCGGTTGGGGATTAAGGGCTTGGTGCGTTATATGGATGATGTGCTGTTTTTTGACGATAATCTGTTGCATCTGAAAGAACTTGTTGCTAAGTATCGATACTTTGTCGATATATCGTTAAAGTTGCAACTGCATGCCTCTGTGATCAACAGGACATCAATGGGAATCCCGTTTTTGGGGTATGTGGTCTATGAAGACAGGTTAAGACTTAATGGTCGCAGCGTGAAGAGATTACAGCAAAAAATGTCAATGCTGAACTTAGAATTGTCAAATGATATTATAGAACAGAAGGAATATGCAACTCGTGCCATGGCATTACTGGTGTTTGCTCAAAAAGCGCAATGCCAGTCATTGTTGAGGAAAATGAGTTCCATCAAGGGAGTGTATCCGCAAGGGCTCTAACCGCGTGAACCGTGGTGGCAGCTGGAACAACAATGCGAGGAACTGCCGTGTGACGAACCGGAACAACAACTCGCCCGACAACCGCAACAACAACCTCGGCTTGCGGCTTGCCCTATAGCTTGCTCTGAAATAGTATTTAACAGGGGAAACAGGATGCATGTCCCGCCCAGTATCAACTGGCGAATAGTGTTTAATCTTGTGGCTTTAGTAGCAATGAATTGCGAACGAGCCACTAGTTTTTTGAACTGAAAGAGAACCGTTATTAATTAGTTCATTTTTGGCGTTTTTGGAAGATGAATCGTGAGCGGACGCGAGTGATGCCGTCGGCGTTGATGTCGAGGCGCACGTCGCAGGGGTCGCTGTCGTTGATAATGATTTCGGCTGTGCTGTCGTAGTATGCCTCTTTGACGAACGCCAGTTCCAAGCGCTTGACCATATTGCTGGCATGATGCTGCATGGGGAACTGGTTGACGAGGTGCTCGATGTAGCGCACGGTATTGACGTGACCGTTGAAGTCGATGTCGGAATAACGGAAGCGATAGGTCTCGGTTCTCGTTGGCTCAAAGGGTCTTAGTCGGCTTTGCGGCTCGATGGGGCAGGGGTGCTGCGAGACGTTCTTGCTGATGTAGCTGAGTTTGGAGATGTCCACGCTCTCGCGTGTTGATAGGTTGATGACGACCCAGATAGTCCTCACATAGCCAATAGCGTTGCCCTGCTGGTCGGCGATTTCCATGTTGCGCTGCGAGAAGTGGCGGTTGTAGTCCT
>CALDIG010000210.1 GCA_937904375.1 uncultured Prevotellaceae bacterium | reverse complement strand
AATACAAAATTAATGAAAAAGACGCTAAAAATCCCACTTTTTAAAGTGGAGTCAATAATAAATAAGAAAAATCAAGCACTATCTACTGCTCCACTACTTAAAACTTAAAACTTAACACTTAACACTTATTCAGTAGTGAACATTTTCTGTACCGAATGCGGGAAACATATTGACGTGTCGCTCGAGGAACTTGAGAACCAGAATGGGCATCTCGTGTGTCCTCAATGCCTCGCCGAGATTGACGTGGACAGCAATCTGTTCAACGGCAAAGACACCGTCATGCCAAATAGTAATGAGAATGACACTACGTCTAGCCAGCAAACGTCAAGCTACACCAAGCCTCCCGCCCTGCCTTCAGCACCACCTTCTGTCGCCACGCCACAAGCCGAGCAACCACCTGCCGGCAACTCCCCTTCACGGCAACCACACATCGACGACGTGATGCGCTACTGCAAGCACTGTGGAGCGTTCTTGAGGGAAGGAGTGAACTTCTGCCCTAAGTGCGGAAAATATGTGAGAGTGTCGCCGCCACCACCCTCCTCACCACATCTCACACCAGCACAGCAGCAAGCGGCAAAGTTGAGAGCTAACACTCCTCCCGCCAATCACGTGCCCGCCAACAAGCAATCGACCTACAAACCACCACAACAACCCACTTATCAAAACGCAGTGAGACATCAACGGAACCCCATCAATTCGGTAAGAAATGATGCCCGACGGCGCACCTCCACCATCAGCTCCACAGGCAAGAAAGGCACATGGCTATCGAAGTTCGACTTCCTAAGCCTCGGAGGGTGCCTAACTATCACATTAATTACCGTAGCACTATTCTTTATTATCTATATTATTATAGGTGTGACCTCTGAATGATGAGACTACAAGCAAAAACTATGAACTGTGAACTCTTAACTATGAACTATTAACTATGAGAATAGAATGCCCCAAGTGCGGACACATCACCATCCAGAGTGAAGAAGAGCTGGCGAAGCTCAACAATATCATCACTTGCCCGAAATGCATGTCAACGCTTAAAATCGTGGACGGCATCGCCTACATACCTAACGAAAAAACCACAGCCGAGCAGCTAAGACACCCCGACCCCGAGCCGCCACAGTTCAAAGGTGACCTATACTACGAGACCCACGGCCACCAGACCGAAGGTCTCGACCCGCTCTACAACGCCGCCGTCGCCTACCTGCGCACCTGCAACGCCATATCGCTGCCCATGTTGCAACGCTACTTCAACATCCCCCCCGAGCGCGCCGAGCAGATTATGCAGCAGCTCGAGAACAACGGTGTGGTGTCGCCCTACGACGGCATGCATCCTCGCAAAATCCTTATCGACCATTATCAAGGGCTACCCAGCCACGCACCAGTAAGAGAAAAATACGACCCTCAAAATGCCGAGTTCGACGAAAACGGCAACCCCAACCCGCAACAGCACATTAAGACCCGCTCCTGCACCCTCTCACTGCCAGGATGCCTGATCTATACCGTCATCATAGCCTTCACCATCTACCTAATCACACAACTCTTCAAGTAAGACAGCCCATTCCAAAACTTGAAGTAAAACGCAAAACACCAATCAGCACATGTACACCAAGTGGTGTACACACCACTTGGTGTACATTATTTTTTTTTCTAACTTTGCGGCAAAAGCATAAAAAGACATGAGTACCAAACCATTCATTTATGGCATGTCGGTTGAAGGTGAAAACTTCACCGACCGCGAGTTAGAAACCAAGCGACTCAAACTTAACTTTGAGAACGGCATCAACTCCATTCTCATTTCACCGCGGCGAATGGGAAAGACATCGTTAGTGAAAAAAGTGAAAAGCCTGATAGATGACCCCAAAATCAAGGTCGTGTATATCGACATTTACAAGTGCCGCACCGAGTTTGACTTCTATGAGAAGTTTGCGTCTTCTCTCCTGAAACAGACCGCAACAAAGATTGACAAGATGCTCGAAGACGCTAAAGATTTCATTACAAGCATCGCGCCTAAAATAACCTACTCGCCAGAGCCTAACACTGATTTCTCGATATCGCTGGGCATAAACAAACAAAACAACACTGCCGAGGAAATTCTTGACCTGCCCGAGAAAATCGCCATGAAGCGGGGCATCAGCATTGTCGTGTGCATCGATGAGTTCCAACAGATTGGAAAGATGCCCAATTCATTGAGTGTGCAGCGCACCATCAGGAGTGCTTGGCAGCATCACCAGCATGTGAGCTATTGCCTCTTTGGCAGCAAGCAGCACTTGATGACTAATCTGTTTTACAGCCGCAAAATGCCTTTCTACCAGTTTGGTGACATGTTTTTCCTCAAGCGCATTCCCACCGAAAAATGGGTGCCTTTCATCATCAAGCGCTTTGAGGTTGCAGGCAAAGAAATCAGCAGTGAGATTGCCACAGAGATTTGCACTACTGCCGACAACTATTCGGCCTATGTGCAGCAACTGGCGTGGAACGTGCTGGCTTTAAGTGAGGAAAAGGTTACCAATGACAGTTTCCAAGAAGGGGTAGAGGCCACTTTGGCGCAAGTGATTCCACTCTTTGTCGAGCAGACGGCAAACCTAACCACCTATCAGCTAAACTTTTTGAGAGCTTTGTGCAGCGGATACAGTACCGATTTCGGAAGAAAAGAGGTCACAAACCGCTACAACCTAGGCAGTAGGTCAAACCTTCCCAAGATAAAAAAGGCCCTTGTAGAAAGAGAGATAATTGAGACCTCCGAGAAAGGCATCCACATCGCCGACCCACTGTTCAAACTATGGTTCAGCCGAGAAATGATGTAATTGGCAAAGACTGATGGTTCTATCCTCATTTTTGCCAAATTATTCCTCGCATTTTGCCAGGTTTGTAATCAATCTAAAATGCATTTATTAAATTGAATATTTCAAAAATGAGACACTTGGGACCAAAGCCCAAATGTCTCATTTTTTGTGTAATATCAGAACAATCAGATAATTCAGTTGTTTATATTTTAGAGGAAGTTTTTACATGCTCTCTTTTCTAATCTGTTATTACAGACTTAGAACTTGAAATCGACACCTGCGCCGAAGACTTTGTTGGTGCGGCTATAGACGTCGGTGCCCGGCAGGGCTGCCGACACGCCGTTGTAGCCACCGTCGGCGGCGGTCATTTCTTTCTTGTAGTCGCTGTAGGTGGTCCAGAAGTAGCCCACGTTGATTTTCACATTTTCGGACACGTTGATGGCTCCACCCAGACCAATGGAGTAGCTGTCGCAAGAGAACGAGGTGTTGCTCTGGTACTTATCACTCAGACCGTAGTCGGTGCGCTGGTATCCGGCACTCACGGTGAAGGTCTTGTTGATGTCCCACTCCACTCCGGCGAGGAACTCGTGGGTACCGTGCTTCAACTCTTTGTTCTTGCCGCCTGCCATGTCGGCATGCTTGTCGTCGTAGTAGTGATACTCCACGGTGCCACGCAGCTTGTCGGGGATAAACTCATAACCCACAGCGGCATATAGCACACTTGGCAGGTCGCTCGGAGTGTTCACGCCGTGAGCGTAAGGCTCCATTTTCTCCTCAAAACCGGCTGGTGCCTCAAGAGTCTTGGTGTCGTTCTCGATGTTGAGGTTGGTCTTGAACTCATATTTCGCAGCTACGGTGAGGCCTTTCCACTTGTAGTTAACACCCAAAATCGGAGTTACGCCCCAGCCCGTCTGTGTGCAGTCGATGGCGACATGAGCCAGTCCATTCTCTGCTGCCATTGGCATCAACACGTTGGCATATTGTGGCGCGGCGAGAGAAATCTGCTCCAGTTTTGTCGCCAGGGCCTCGCCGGCGGTGGCATTGACATGACCTGTGTAGTTCCCTGAAAAGTAGTTGGCGCGAAATCCCGCAAATCCCGAGAAGTGCTCGTTGAACTTATAGGAAAATCCCAACTGTCCGCCAAAGATGTACTGCTTGCCGCGCATATAGCTGTCGATGTGGTACTGGTCGGGGGTGACAGGACCTCCCAAGACAGGTGCCAGCGCTGACGTTCCTTGATATAGCCCCGCCATCACTGCCACGTCGAAGAGAGGCAGACCATAATCGAAAGTAGCCTTGCCGCCACCGCCCACTATGCCGAAGAATCCCGAGACGGCCCACTTGGGGGTCTTATAGGCGGCATAGATAGAAGGGATGACAGGAGCTGCCGCATTACCTTCATATTTCTTGTGGTAGGTGTCGTTCTCAAAGAGCCCCATCCCGGCAGGGGTCATGACTGTTGCGTCGATGTCGCGGGTCTGGAAAGCGCTCTGGATGTTGAGCGACAACGACCAACCGTCATGCTTCATAAAGGCGATACCGGCGGGATTGGTATAAACGGCGTCGATTTCGTGACTTGCTCCGCGCGCCATCATGCGCTGGAAAGCGATGTGTTGATTGGTATTATGCAGCAAGCCGCCAGCCTGGGCGCTCACCGCCGCTGCCAGTAACGACAGCACGAAAAACATTTTCTTCATATTACCCATTTTATGTTTAGTTACCTATTTTTTGAAATCTTTGCAAATGTAGGCATAAAAATTTAAGCGCATGTTCCAAAATGGAAGAAAAGTGTCTTTTTTAACCCCCAATGCAACAATATTACCCTTTTTAACAAAAACAAAACACCCCAAATCAAGCCCAAAATGAAGAAAAAGGAACTGTCCACTTTTCTTCATTTAAACCCGTAATCCCGAATTGGGACAATCGATAACTTGCCAAAAGCCGATAAAAAAATGCAGTTTTGGTAAAAGATGAGAGACAATAACCTACCAAAACAGGGTCAAAAAGTGCAGTTTTGGTAAAAGATGAGAGACAATAATTTACCAAAACAGGGTCAAAAAGTGCGGTTTTGGTAAAATATGTGGCAAAAAATTTGGAAAAGACTAAAAATCCTCTTATTTTTGTGGCTCTAAAAATTTACACATAATCATGAATCAATTAATTGGAAGACAAAGTGAAATAGCAACTCTCAAACGATGTCTTGAGTCAAACCGCTCAGAATTTTTAATCGTTTATGGACGTCGCAGGATAGGTAAAACATTCCTTGTGCGTAGTTGCTTTGACGATAATTTTGCGTTTAGTCATGTCGGTGTTCGTGGTCTAACCACCAAAGAGCAGATAGAAAATTTTGCCGAGTCTCTAAAAGAATACAGCAACTCAAGTTTCGCTCCTAGTCCCAAGAACTGGCTTGAGGCATTCAGAATGTTGCGCAAAATATTAGAAGAGAAAGATGGTAAAAAAATCGTATTCATCGATGAGATGCCTTGGCTCGACAAGGGCAAAAGTGGCTTTGTCGCAGCTCTTGAGGCATTTTGGAACGGATGGGCGGCAAATCGCAAAGACATATTCCTGATAGCATGTGGCTCATCAACATCGTGGATGGTTGATAAACTCATTTATAATAAAGGCGGGCTCCATAACCGTATAACCTGCCACATCTACCTACGCCCATTCACCCTAAGAGAAACAGAAGAATATCTTGTGACGAGACGATGCCATTGGGACAGATTTCAAATAGCCCAATGCTATATGGCTATGGGGGGAGTTCCCTACTATCTTAGTCTTATTGACACCAGCACCAGTTTGACTCAGAATATTGATCGCCTCTATTATAGCAAGAATGCCATTCTTCGCAATGAATTTTACGAACTCTACTACTCTCTTTTTAAAAATGCCGAGGATTATATAGAAGTTATAAAAGCATTATCCAACAAGCGAGAAGGCATGACTCGGCAGGAATTGAGCAAACACATTAATAAAACAGGCAGTGGTCTGACGCACCTGCTTCAGAACTTGGAACGAAGCGATTTTTTGTTGGGATATTCAAAATTTGGCACAAAGAAAAATGGCGTAATTTACAGGCTTATTGATTTTTATTCTCTGTTTTACATGAGATTCATTGATGGCGACCGAAATCAAGACAACAAATGGTGGGAGCATAACATGAACACCTCACAGGTGAAGTCATGGCAAGGGTTTAGTTTTGAACTGCTATGTATGTTACACTTGCCACAAATTAAGCAAAAACTAGGCATTGGCGGCATCAGCACCTCAACAAGCACTTGGCGAAGTGGCTCGCCAGAACACAACTATCAAATTGATATGATCATCGACAGGAGCGACCGCATAATAAACCTTTGTGAAATGAAATTTTCTGAAGGACAATATGTAATAAGCAAAGACTATGAGACACGACTTCGAGAGCGAATGTCATGGTTTGTTGCCGAAACAAAAACACGCAAAGCAACAGTAATCACTATGGTTTCCACTTATGGACTCCTGCGCAACAAGCATTCATGGGTGGTGCAAAACGAGGTGCTTCTTGATGACTTATTTGATAAGGTAAGGTAATTTATCACACTTTTTGACTCAAAATTTGTGCATATCTCAAGAAAAAGCACTACTTTTACAAAAAAAATATTTAATCACCATTTTAATACATTAAAATCATGGATCAGAACACTATCAACAATCCCATGCCACAACCAGGCAACACGGGAGCAAACAATCAAAATCCAGTTAACAATCTCTCTTTGGGTGGCGCTGCCAAGGGCTGCTTCGGACTGAGCAAGGGCATCGTTATTTTAATCGCACTTGCGGTTATTCTATGTGGATATGGATGCACCAAGCGCAACAGTTTTGTAACTCAAGAAAAAGAAGTTGACGCAGCATGGTCGAAGGTTGAGGCCGACTATCAACGCCGCAGCGACCTTTACACCACTATTGCCGCCAACGTGAAGAAATATGACAAGCACGAGAAAGAGACCTACCAGGGTGTTACCAACGCTCGTGCCGGCGTGAGAAACAACGAGCAGCAAGACCAGGCATTGCAGCAGATGCAGGCTCTCTCTGATTCGGCTCAGGCTCTCAAGAACGTGAAAGTTGACCCCAACGATGAGCAGTCTATTCAGAACTACCTCAATTCTCAGAAGAAGCTGAAAGAGCAACTCAATCTTGCCATCAATGTCGTTCACGAGGCATATCCCGACCTGAAGGCCGAGGACCTGCACAAAGATTTCCAGGCACAGATGGAAGGCACCGAGAACCGTATCAACACCTCTAGAAAAGATTATATTGAGAAAGTTAAAGAATACAACACCAACATCGACCTGTTCCCAGGCAATCTCGTTGCCGGCATCTTCGGTTTCAAGGCTAAACCACAGTTCAAGGCCGAGGAGGGTACCGACAAAGTGCCTAACGTGGAAAACATGCTTGAGGACTAAATAATCAAGTAATAAGTAATAAGTAATAAGCAATAAGCAATAAGTAATAAGTGTAAAGTGTAAAGTGTAAAGTGTAAAGTGTTAAGCCCAAATACTCTTAACTCTATGCACTTAACACTTATCAACCTATCTCCACTTAACTCTCCATTCTTAACTCTCCACTCTTAACTCTCCACTCTTAACTCTCCACTCTTAACTCTCCACTCTTAACGCTCTCCTCTGCACTCTTAACTAACAAAACTATGCAACTCGACAACTTTATCAGCAAGCACGACCAGGGACGTGTGGTGGCGGCCATTGGCGAGGCCGAGAAGATGACCTCGGGCGAAATCAGGGTACACCTCACTCCCGAGTGTAGCGACGACGTGATGCGCGATGCCATCAGTGCCTTCAATCGCCTGGGGATGTACAAGACGCGCCACCGCAACGGCGTGCTGATCTTCGTGGCGTTTGAGAGCCGCAAGTTTGCCATAATTGGCGACAGCGGCATCGACGAGGTGGTTTCCACAAATTATTGGGACGAGGAGAAAGATATACTTCTCACCCACTTCAAGCAAGGTGACCCCGCCACGGGTCTGTGCGCCGTCATAGCCCGCGTGGGCGCAAAGCTGAAGGCATATTTCCCCTGTGATGACGACGACGTTAACGAACTTAGCAACGAGATTTCCTATGAAGAATAAAATCACACATTTCCTCGTAGCGGTGTTGCTGCTCTTTGTGGCATTGCCCGTTGCAGCCATCGACGACAGTGGCGGCGCGACTCAGGTTCCCGACAAGCCCACCGAGAAGAAGCTGCTGTGGGATTTGGCGGGAGTTATCGACCCTGCCACAGCGCAGGAAATCGAAGACTCACTGGAGTATTTCTCTCGCACCACCAGCAACCAAATCCTGGTGATGACGGTTACATCGATAGGCGGAGCCGACATATCGGAATATGCCACCCAGCTGGGGCGCGACTGGGGTGTGGGGCACGAAGGCGACAACAACGGCGTGGTGATCCTCGTTAAGGTAAAGACCGAGAGTGAGGGTG
Source organism: uncultured Prevotellaceae bacterium (assembly GCA_937904375.1). Lineage (GTDB taxonomy): Bacteria > Bacteroidota > Bacteroidia > Bacteroidales > Muribaculaceae > Sodaliphilus. Next base: position 26,959 of record CALDIG010000210.1, on the reverse strand, counting down.
GCAACGTATTTATCGCCACCGGCTACGGCGTGGAGGCTGTTCTGCCCGATGTGCTGTGTAAACGCATCATCGAGAAGGAGATGGTGCCGCACTTCAAGGAAAACGACTACGCTGGCGGCATCAAGGATGCACTAGCGGTAATCATGCCCGCCATGAAGGGCGAGTTCGACAAGGAGGAATATATGGACGACACTGGTGACGCCATTCTAGGACTCATCGTGATGATTGCCATTATTTGCCTCATTGTGGTGGCAATGAAGAAAGGCGGCACAGGAACCGGCACCAACACCCGCACCTACACCGGTGGACCCGTCATCTTCCCGGGAAGCTTCGGCGGTGGCAGCTCACGCAGCAGCGGAGGCAGCAGTTGGGGTGGTGGCAGCTCCAGCGGCGGCTGGGGCGGCTTCGGCGGCGGCAGCTTCGGCGGCGGCGGTGCCGGAGGAAGCTGGTAATTTTATAGTTTATAGTTTTTTGTTTCGAGAAACCACTCTAGATAATCTAGATATTTTAGAAATTCTAGTTTATCTAAGACTTAACAATAGACACTTATCTTTGAGATGAAGCTTTTTAAAATAGTATTAATTGCATTAGCCCTCATGGTCGGGGAAGTGGGCATGGCTCAGGTGCCAGAGAGACCCGATAGCATGATGCCCGTCATCGACATGGCTGGGATTATCAAGAACGACTCGTTAGTAAATGCCCTCAACACTAGGCTCGACACGTTATCACGACGCACCACCAACCAGATTGTGGTGGTCACCGTCAACGACTTGGGCAAACTCGAAGCCAACCAGTTTGCCACCCAACTTGGCAAGAAATGGGGCATCGGCGACAAAAAGTCTAACAACGGCCTGATAATTCTTGTGAAACCCAGGAACGACAAAGGCGGTGGCGCAGTGTTCATCGAACCTGGTCCCGGGCTTGAAGGCGCACTGCCCGATGTGAAATGCCGTTACATCATCGACTCTCTCATGGTGCCGCATTTCAAGGATGGCGACTATGCCAGTGGCATCGATGAGGCAGTCAACTACATCGAGCCTATCGTCATCGAAGAATATGAGCAAGCGCAAGCTGCCGCAACAACCAGCCGATAATAATCAGGCGGGCGCAGCCTCGGCAATGACGGCAAGTCCTGAGCAAGAAGAGCCTGTAGAGGAAGAAGATCAACAAGAGGAAGAAGACAATAACGATGACGACACCAAACCCGAAGAACCCGAGCCCTACAAATACAAGTATGGCGGAGGCGACTTTGGCGGTGCTGGTGCTGGCGCAAAGTTCTAATCAACTTCTTGTCCACTCGTTTTCTTGTCCACTCGTTTTCTTGTCCACTCGTTTTCTTGTCATCTTGTTTTCTTGTCCTCTCGTTCACTTGTCTTCTATAATCATTTAGATATAATTGTATCATGACCAATTTCTTCAACAAAATAGGAGATGCCATAATCGCCACGGCCGATATGCTGTGCGAGTATCCCGAGTTCCTGCTGCTAATAGGCGGCGGACTGTTCTTATTCATATTTTCAAAGGCGGTCTCGATAAGGCGACTGCCGCAAGCCATCGCCATGCTGCGACAGAAGCAAGCTGCCGACAGCGGCAAAGAGACAGGACAAATCAGCTCGTTCCAAGCTCTGATGAGCGCCATCGCCGCCACGGTGGGAATGGGCAACATCGCCGGCGTAGCGGTGGCATTGACCGTGGGCAACGGCAACCCAGGCGTGATATTCTGGATGTGGGTGAGCGCGCTGGTGGGAATGACCACCAAATTCTTTGAGGGCACCCTCGCCATCATGTACAAAGGCAAAGACAGCGCCGGCGAGGTGCAGGGCGGACCCATGTATATCATCACTAAAGGACTGGGAGAGAAATGGAAACCCCTTGCCGTGGCGTTCGCCATCTTCGGACTGGTGGGCACCCTGTGCGTGTGGCAAGCCAACCAGCTCGTGGAGTCGGTGACCACGGTCTTCACCACTCCTATGGGCATCGAGAACACCCCCTGGCTGCGCTTCATCATGGGCGTTATCATGGTCGCCATCGTGGCTGCCGTGATTCTGCGAGGAATCAAGAGCATCGCCGCCATAGCATCTAAGATGGTGCCTCTCATGGTGGCGCTCTATCTCATTATGGTACTGGTGATAATGGTCATGAATTATGACAAGATACCGGGAGTTTTCGGGTCAATCTTCAAGGGAGCGTTCACTTTTGAGGCAGGACTGGGAGGCTTTGCCTATGTGGCGCTCATCGGCGCGCGGCGTGCCGCCTACGTCAACGAGGCAGGTATCGGTACCGCCTCGATGATGCATGGTGCCAGCAAGAACACCGAGCCAGTGCGCGAGGGACTCATCGCCATGCTCGGGCCAGCCATCGACTCAGGACTGATTTGCACCCTCACCGCCATCCCCATCATCATCGCCGGCAACTACATAGGCGTGGGCAATGACCCTAAAGGCCTGGCTATAGCCCTCGGAGCCTGGCAACAACTCATACCAAACATTGGCCACTACCTGCTCATGATTATCGTGTTCTTCTTCGCCTTCTCCACCATGTTCACCTACAGCTACTACGGCTTGAAGTGTACCAATTTCCTCTTTGGCGCAAAGAACGCAAAATATTACAACTACTACTATCTCGCGATGATTGTGGTGGCTGCAGTAGTTCCTCTGAAAGTGGTGGTGGGATTTATGGACATCGCCTTCTTCCTCATGGCATGCTGCACCATGACAGCCATTCTGCTCCTCTCACCAAGAGTAGTAAAAGCCGAGAGAGAATACTTCAAGAAGACAAAGAAATAAAAAAAGAAAGAGCGAATAGTGCCGAAGCACATCTTCGCTCTTCTCCTCTCTCCACTGCGGTGCGTACAGGACTCGAACCAGCGACCTCCTGCGTGACAGGCAGGCATTCTAACCAACTGAACTAACGCACCAGTTTGGAATTGCGGTGCAAAGTTACGCACATTTTTTGAACTGACAAATTTTTTGCGAACTTTTTTTCAAAAAAAATGCTATTCTGTGTTATTTTGGTCTCAACTATTACAAATTATAGGTTATATTTATACGGAAAAACTGCAATTAAACATTTATTTGTCAATGCTATCACTTTTTTGCTACTAAAAGGGGTAGTTTTAATAAAAAAACAATAAAAAACATTCTAATTATTTGGAAATAATGTAATTATATTTTTATTTTGCGATGCAAATTATTGAAATTTAATACATGACAATCAAATGACAAACACCACTAAAGATTTAACGGTGCGAGAACGTGAAGTTCTAAGGTTTCTTGTCGAGGGTTTGAGCAGCCGTGAGATAGCTGAGAAGCTGTACATCTCCATTAATACTGTTCAGTATCACCGCAAGCAATTGTTGCACAAGACTGACTCGCGCAACGTTGCCGAACTGATAGGCAAGGCTTACAGATTTAAATTAATTGACCTAGATTGATGAACAACAAAAAAGTCATCAAGGTATACTAACGATTAACCATCCCAAGATTGCTCAAGGGATGGTTTTTAGTTTAGATATGTGACAAGGGATGTGACAACTATAGGTCTTTATTAATCATTTACCTTGATCGCCGATGGTACTGTGAGTGGCCTATGCACGCATTTATCATGATTATCCATAACTTCGCAGTATCGCCTATACACAACATGCCAATTAATCGAACCAAGAATTTTATAAAGATACTCTTCTCTCTGGTTTTGATAGTCAAGATAATAGGCATGCTCCCACATGTCGATTGTGAGTAGCGGATGCAGGCCATGACGAAGCGGATTTGAAGCGTTGGGTTCCTGTGTGATCACAAACTTGCGCTGACCGTCCAAACTCAACCACAGCCAGCCTGAACCAAACAAAGTGAAACCAGCATCAATAAAACGGTTCAAAAATGTGCTTTCCCAAAAAGTTTCCCTTTCTATTATATTATAATGCTTAATCTCATAGTATATTTCTCCTTTTTCAACCTTATACTTTTTAATATTTTCATTGAGAAGAACCTTGTCTTCAGGATAGAAATTATTTACGATGATATTCTTCATCCTTCCCTCATCAACAAAAATAGAATATGGTTGGTCAACTTGAAAATCAGAATTCAAAAGATTGCCAAAAAACATATTGTGATTCAACACTTGCCCAGCATTATTCAAGATGGGACCCTCAGGAGCACGCTTCACTATATATTCCAGCGACCTACCCTCCCACTCTGTGCCAGCAATGAGGGTGTTAAGGTTATTGACATAAGTAGCTAAATGCTTCTTATGATGCAATTCCATCGCTCGCTTACTGATACTGGTGTAACCGTATTCGTAATCTACGCTAGATATGAGTTCAAACTTTCCGTTAATTGGCATTGTTTCCATAATATATTCTTATTAATGGTTTTCGAAATTTAGAAACATGTTAAGAAAAAATAACCCGCATCAATAAGATGCAGGTTATTAGTTATTAATCTATGATCTCAAATCCCGTGTAGCGTTGAAGTGCCTTGGGGATGCGGATGCCTTCGGGGGTCTGGTTGTTCTCGAGCAGGGCGGCAACGATGCGGGGCAATGCCAGTGCCGAGCCGTTGAGGGTGTGGCACAGGTGGGTCTTCTTGTCGTCGCCACGGTAGCGGCACTTGAGGCGGTTGGCCTGATAGGTCTCGAAGTTGGACACCGAGCTAACCTCAAGCCAGCGCTTCTGTGCCGCGCTCCACACCTCGAAGTCAAAGGTTATGGCGCTGGTGAAGCTCATGTCGCCACCGCACAGCCTTAGGATGTGCCACGGCAGTTCAAGCTTCTCAAGTAAACCTTGCACATGGTCCTTCATTTCCTCGAGAGCGGCATAACTGTCCTCGGGACGCTCGATGCGCACTATCTCCACCTTGTCGAACTGATGCAGGCGGTTGAGTCCGCGCACGTCCTTGCCATAAGAGCCAGCCTCGCGGCGGAAGCATGCGCTGTAGGCGCAGTTCTTCTTGGGAAGATCTTCCTGATTGATAATCACATCGCGGTAGATGTTTGTCACAGGTACCTCGGCGGTGGGGATGAGATAGAAGTTATCTACTTGGCAGTGATACATCTGACCCTCCTTGTCAGGCAATTGGCCAGTGCCGAGACCCGACGCCTCATTAACAACCAATGGAGGCTCGATCTCCACATAACCTGCCTTGCCAGCCTCGTCGAGGAAGAACTGGATGAGGGCACGCTGCAGCTTGGCGCCTTTGCCCACATACACTGGGAATCCGGCACCAGTGATTTTCACGCCCAGGTCGAAGTCGATGAGGTTGTATTTCTTGGCTAAATCCCAGTGTGGCAGGGCATCGTCGCTCAGATGCGGCTCGGGACCGCCGCTTTTCTCCACCACGTTATCCTCGGCGGTGCGACCTTCGGGCACCGCGTCGCAGGGCAGGTTGGGAATGGTGAGCAATATCTCGGTTATCTCATTGGCGGCAGCGGTCATCGTGTCGTCGATTTCCTTGTTGGTGGCCTTGAGCTGCGCCACAGCGGCCTTAGCCTGCTCGGCCTCGTCGCGCTTGCCCTGCTTCATGAGTGCGCCAATCTGCGCAGCCATCTTGTTGAGTTGCGAAGCGTTGTCGTCGCGCTGCTTCTGTGCTGCACGGCGCTGCTTGTCGAGTTCTACAATTCTCATTATTGGTTCTCGGGCATCAAAGTGCTTCACTGCAAGCCTCTCTATCACATGCTCGGGATTTTCGTTGATTACTTGTAAAGTTAACATTATATTCTAAGTTTTTAGTTCTTAGTTTTGAGTTTTTAGTTCTTAGTTTTGACTAGATACACTAGATTTTCTAGAGAATCTAGAACTTCTAGACATTTCGCTGATTATTCTCCAAACGAAATTGTTCCTGTGGTGCTGCCTTTTTTCTTGCTTATGGGCGACACGGGCTTGGCAGGAGTCGTCTTGGCGGGAGCGCTTTGCAGCTCGCGGAACACGTTCTTCACCTGCTGGTCGCGCTTGAAGGCGGGGTTCTTCTCTAGCAGGTCAACTATCTCGTCGTTGTCGATGTCTTCAGGTCGCAGCACGATGTATTGCGCCTTGGCACGGTCAATGTCGAGTTCGTTGAATTTCTCTCCATATTCCTGCTCGATGCGACTGGTAGCTGTCGCGGTCTTCGACTCTCCCTTCTTCTCGCCCTCTGTCATTGTCGTCTCGGCATCGAGCGACACATTAAATCCCGACGCAAGCATGGTGATCTTGATTTTCTCGCCCAGCGTTTCGTCGTAGGCTACACCCCAAATCATGTCGTGGTCGAGGGTGAACTGCGCCATGAAGTTCTTCATCTCATCAATCTCGCTCATCTTGAACTCTTCCTTAGCGTTGCGGGAATAGTAGATGTTCATCAAGATGCGCTGCGAGCCATAGATGTCACGGTTCTTGAGCAACGGCGAGTTGAGGGCATCTTGAATAGCCTTTGTCACGCGCTGCTCGCCCTCGCCGTAACCCGAACTGATGATTGCCACACCGCCCTTGCGCAAGGTGGTGTCCACATCTTGGAAGTCGAGGTTTATGTAGCCGTCAACATTTATCAGGTCGCTAATGCTGCGTGCAGCTACCGACAGGGTGTCGTCGGCCTTGCCAAAGGCGTTCATGAAGTTCAGGTCGGGATAAATCTCGCTTAGGCGCTCATTGTTGATGATGAGCAAGGCATCGACATACTTCTGCATCTCGTCGGCTCCGCTCAGAGCCTTGATGATTTTCTTCTTTCCCTCAAAGAGGAAGGGAATGGTGACGATACCTATTGTGAGTATGCCCTTTTCCTGGGCGATGCGCGCCACCACGGGAGCGGCTCCTGTTCCGGTGCCACCACCCATACCGGCGGTGATAAACACCATCTTAGTCTCGTCATCGAAGAGAGCGGCGATATCTTCCTCGCTCTCCTCGGCAGCCAGCTTCGCCAGCTCGGGCTTGTTGCCGGCTCCCAGACCAAAGGTGGTGTTGGGGCCTATGAGTACGCGATTAGGCACCGGCGAGTTATTAAGGGCCTGTCGGTCGGTGTTGATAACCACAAACGACACGCCGTTTATGTTCTGTTTAAACATGTGGTTGATGGCATTGTTGCCACCGCCACCAATTCCTATCACCTTTATCAAGCAAGGTTCTTTCTCCTCTGCAGGTGTCTCATCGTTGCCAAATCCGGGGCCTTCGTCAATGCCTCCAAAAATGTCTTGTTGCCCGGGCATCATCGGTGTCTTGTTCTTGCCGGCTTCCATATTGTCTTCCATATATCTTGGTGTTGTTTACTAGTAAAAAAACTATTGAAGAATTTGCCTTGTAGAGTCAATGTTTATTCGTCATCTTCGGGTTCGTTCATCAACCTCTCCATTCTGCTACGGGCCTTCTCGAGCCACGACAATCCCTTGCGGCGCTTGGGCTCGACGTGTGTCTCACTTGGCTCGCTCGTCCTTGAGGGCTTGATGGGTCGTGCCGGCTCCTCCTCGCGGAAGCGGCCATAGCTGTAGTCGTCATCGTCATTATAGTTGCGACTGCTGTAGTCGGGGACCATATAGTCGTTGTCGGTGTCACCATAGGTGTTAAGGCGCACGCACGACTGGTTGTATGGCATATTCTGTGCCGCACTCGAGAGTAGCGAGAAGAGCTGCACATACTCGGCTCGGTTGATGTTATGGTCAAGGATGTTAAGCGTCTTGGGATAAGAACCCAAGCGTACCCTAAGTTTTATCTCGTCCTCGATGCGGCGGGCTATGCCTTGCAGCTGTGCGCCACCGCCTATTAGCACGATGTTGTGCAGGTCAACGATTTTCACGCCGGCGTATGAAATCTGCTGTTTGATGTTGGCGATAATCTCTCCGGTGCGGGCAGCGATATAGTTGGCGGCATCGGCCGAGCTCACGCCCTCGATAGAGACATGTTCCACATTCTTCTCGAGCGGATTGCTGATGTTCTTCTTCACTCGCTCGGCAGTGTCTTCAAGCACGTTGAGGCCCACCATGATGTCGCGGGTGATGTTGCGGCCTCCTAGTGGAAGGGTGGTGAGATATACCAGTGAGCCGTCTTTATAAATCGACACGGTAGTGGTCTCGGCTCCCAAGTCCACTAGCATGCATCCGAGCGACTTCTCCGAAGGCTCCAGTATCTCGTCGGCAACGACAAGCGGTGTGACAAGATAGTCTCGCACCCTCACCGCTCCGCTCATCACACGGTCGAGGTTGAGCTTCAGGTTGGGCTTGGCAACTATAAGGTTGAGCTTTATGTTGATGTTTGAGCCAAACTGTCCGCTCGGGCTCTTGGTCTCGTTCTTGTCCACATAATAGGTGCGTGGCACCACCTTGATGGTCTCATAGTTCTTGATGGGGTCACGGCCTGCCTCGCTCACGATGCTGTCGAGTACCTCGTCGGTGATGGGCACGGTGGCGTCAAGGTTATGGTTCACCTCGGTGGGCTCGCTGTGCAGCGAACGTCCGCTAAATCCCACAAACACCTCATCGACAGTACCGTCAATTCGGTTTTCCAGTTTCTTGATGATGCTATTGATGCACCCTTTGGTGTTTTCCACGTTCTGCACGCATCCATGCCTAACGCTGTTGGTGAGTTTCTCCACTTCGAGATGATTGATTTGCATATAGCCGGCAGAGGTCTTCTCGGCTATGGCACCCACAATCTTCGAACTGCCAATCTCTAAAGCTGCTATGTATTGTGACTTGCTCATGAGTGTATATTGTTATAATGTAATGTTTTGTAAGTGTAAAGTGGCTAAGTGGTTTTCTTGTCCTTTGGTTTATCTTCTTTCTTCTTGTTGGGAGGAGGCGACGACTGCTCGGGTGGTTTCTTGGCATCGCCCTTATTCTCGCCAGCGGTAGCCGTCGGTGTGGAGCTTGGTGGCTTGGCATTGGTGTTCTCGGTAGTCGTCGTGTTGGCCGGGGCTTTGTTGTCGCTCACTTGCATAGTGCCTATGTCGTCGGGTAACTCGTCTTCCTCGGGGTTATATACCTTCACTACCGGCACCAACTTGTCGCGGCGTGTGGCGACGATTTGATGGTCCCACTTCACCGAAATGGTGTCGTAGTACATCCATCCCTTCACCGGCATCACTTTGTTGTAGAACAGCTGTAGCTTCTTGAATTTCGACTCATAGTTGCTGCAGTTGCCTATGTTTATCACATGGCCTTTTATTGAAGGAATGATAATTATATTGTTAGTGTCGTTGATGCAATACATCGTCACCAAGGCTTTTAGGGCAGGGTCTTGCTCCACATACTGGATGAGCGGTAGCATGCGCTGTGGCGTGAAGCTGTTGGTGAAAGAGCCTTGCACAATGGGCACGTCGGTGTTGCAGCTGGCACTGGCGGTCATGCGCTTGCCCTGCTTGTTGACATAGTAGGACTGTGTGCTGTCGAAGACGCGCATCACAGGCACAATCTGCGACACTTTAATCTTGAGAGTGCCGCCGTTGACAAACATGCACTCTGCCGTCTCGATATATTGCGACTGCAACAGCACTTTCTCTATTTCCTCTACGTTAATTTGCCACACTGGTTTGTTGTTGACAAAAATGTGCTTGCGCTCTAGCTCTTCAATGACGTAGGTCGCCGTGACAAAGTTTGCACCCTCGGCGTTCTCAATCTCTACCTTGACTTCGGTACACACCTCATCACGGCTCTTGTTCCTCGCCCAGTAGGAGCCTCCTATGAGCAGAGCCAAGAGCGCTATCAGCAATATGTAACGTGCATATTTCAACGTTGCTGTAGTTTAACTTCTTCGCAAATCTGGGGTAGCAAATCAACGATGTCGCCCGCCCCAAGTACTAATAAAATATCAAAATTAAGCAAATGTATCGACTTAATCAAATTTTCTTTAGAATAAATTGATTTTTTCGCACATTTCACATCTTTTAATATAATTTCGCTCGTAATTCCCTCGATTGGGAGTTCCCGGGCGGGATAAATGGGCAGCAAAATCACTTCGTCGGCATGGGAGAGTGCTGTGGCAAACTCAGGAGCGAAATCGCGGGTGCGGGTATAGAGGTGTGGCTGGAACATAACCGTTAGCTTGCGGCCTTCGTAGAGGTCGCGCACACTCTTTATGCTTGCCAATAGTTCGTTGGGATGATGTGCATAGTCGTCAATGACCACCTTGCCATGCTTTCCAGGTTCTTTGAGCCAGAACTCAAAGCGGCGTTTCGCGCCCTGGAACGTGGATATAGCCTTGCGCATCGCCTCGGGCGAGACGCCCTCAAGGCGGCAGGCAGCCATCGCGGCAATGGCGTTCTCGATGTTGATATCTACTGGCACGCCAAGCTTGACGTCCTCTATGGTCTCCCAGGGTGTCACCAGGTCGAAGACAATGTCTCCGCCACCTTTGCGCACATTGGCGGCATGGAAATCGCCATCGGCTTTAGAATAAGTATAAACCTTTACGCCTTGTGCCACACGGGGGGTCAGAGCCAACCCTGTGTGAACTATCAAAGCTCCATCATCGCGCACCAGCTCGGTGAAATGGGCGAAACTCTCGAGATAGTTCTCGTAGTTGCCATAGATGTCGAGATGGTCGGGGTCGGTACTGGTAATAACGGCAATATAGGGTTTCAAATGGTGGAACGAGCGGTCAAACTCATCGGCCTCGATCACCGAATAGGGGCTGTCGGGAGCTAGCAGGAAGTTGCTGTTGTAGTTGCGTAGCACGCCGCCCAGAAAGGCGTTGCACCCCACACCGGCGACAGTGAGGATGTGAGCCGCCATGCTCGAGGTTGTGGTCTTGCCATGAGTGCCGGCAAAGCACATCCCCTTACTGCTCTCGGTGACGAGTCCCAGCACTTTGGCGCGCTTCACTACCTCAAAACCGTTGTCACAGAAATATCGTAGCCCGGCATGGCTGTCGGGAACGGCGGGGGTGTAAACCACCAGCGTGGTCTCGGGGTCACGGCAGTAGTCGGGGATGAGGTCGGGATTCTCGTCGAAGACGATTTCCACACCTTCATTAACAAGGGTGCGAGTCAACTCGCTGGACGTGCGGTCATAACCCGCAATCTTCTTGCCAAGAGCAAGGAAGTAACGTTCCAGAGCTGCCATCCCTATGCCCCCGGCACCCACAAAATATAATGACTTATAATCTTTCATAATAGTTGAGAATTCAGAGTTCAGAGTTGAGATTTCAGAATTCAGAATTCAGAATTCAGATTTCAGAATTCAGAGTCACTTAACACTTAAAACTTAACACTTAAAACTTAGATTTATTTCGCTATTTGCAGCACTTTATCGACGATTACCTCGGCTGAGTCGCGCAGTGCCATTTTCGACACGTTCTCGCTGAGCATCTGCAAGATGCGTTCCTCTTTTATCGTGCTTAGCATCACGTCAACGAGTTTGAAACCGGCATCGCTGTCGGGTATCATCAGTGCTGCGTTGCGGGTCACGAGAGCCATCGCGTTTTTCGTTTGATGGTCTTCGGCAACATTGGGCGAGGGAACCAGCAGTGATGCCTTGCCAAGTAGCTGCAATTCACTGATGGAACTTGCCCCGGCACGTGAAATCACCAGGTCGGCGGCGCGATAGGCAAGATCCATGTTGCTGATAAACGGCATCTGCTTGATATTAGTAACCTGCGATGAGATAAGGGCTTCGCGGCAACGCTCGTCGTAGATGCGCCCCGACTGCCATATCACCTGAACATCGTCGTGCTTGCCTATAGTGCGCAATCCCGCGATGATGCTGTCGTTGATGGTGCGGGCACCCAAGCTGCCTCCCACTATCAAGATGGTGCGCTTGTTAGGGTCGAGGTCAAAAGCTTTGCGGGCATCCTCGGGAGTGGCCTCACACTCGAGCAGCGTGCGCCTCACGGGATTTCCCGTGAGCACTATCTTCTCGGCGGGAAAGTAGCGCTCCATGCCCTCGTAGGCCACACAAATGCACTTCGCCTTCTTGGCAAGCAGCTTATTGGCAACGCCAGCAAAGGAATTCTGTTCCTGAAGCAAGGTGGGGATGTCGTGCTTCTGGCATTCGCGCAGCATGGGGCCGCTGGCGTAGCCACCCACACCCACCGCGACATTAGGCTGAAACTGCTCGAGGATGGTGCGTGCCATCGTCATGCTCTTCTTGAGCTGATAAAGTACCTTGACATTGCGCCACAGGCGCTTGCGGTCGAAGCCCACCACTGGTAGTCCTTTAATCTCATATCCTGCTGCCGGCACGCGCTCCATCTCCATGCGCCCCTCGGCACCCACAAACAAGATGTTTGCCTGTGGCACCCGTCGTTTAATTTCGTTGGCTATCGACAAGGCGGGGAAGATGTGACCACCAGTGCCGCCGCCACTTATCAACACACTTAATTTGTTGTTATTTCCACTCATTTTTTACAGGTATTTCTGAAGGATTGCGGGCATCCAGACCACTAGGCAGCTTGTTGCCGTCATCCTTGTTCTTTCCGTTAGTGTTATTGGCGATGGTGCGGCTCACGCTAAGCATCACGCCAATGGCGATGCTGGTGACAAGTATCGAGGTGCCGCCTTTAGAGATGAGCGGCAGCGGCTCGCCCGACACTGGGAAGACCCCCGTGTTGATTGCCATGTGGAAGAGAGCCTGGAAGGTGATCATTGCCGCCATACCGATGATGAGCAACGCTGGCAGCACACGGTGACATCGCCGCGCTATCATTGCCGCTCGCGACAGCAACCACAGATACAATATTATCACAAATATAGCCCCCACTAGACCTATCTCCTCCATGATGATAGAGAAAATATAGTCGCTGAAGGCAAGCGGCAAGCGGCTGCACTCGCGCGAGTTGCCTATGCCCACTCCCCACAGCCCGCCATGCGCCTGCGCCATGATGGAGAACATCTCCTGGGAGTTCTCGCTGTTGACAGAGTCGTTGATAAGCTCATCGCGGTGACGCCAGTTGTAGATGCGACCCTTGCGCATGCCGTGGCGGTCCACCGTCTTGCTCTTGTCAACAGCTACCGTCTGGCCGCCTTCAACGGCTGTCACTTGGCGCATGTTCTCTTCGCGTTTGTCGCTAAGGTCTTTCCACACCCAGAACAGTCCGCCCACAACAGCATATATCGCCAAGACCACAAGAAGCTTCTTGACACGTGCGCCACCCACCACAAACATTGCCGCACTGATTGCCATGAGCAGCAGCGTGTTGGTTAGTCCGCTGTTAATCATCAGTGCACCGAAGAGGGCCACTACCGCCGCCGATACTGTGACGCCCTTAGTAGAGACGTCGCGGTCTTCCTGGTTCTTAGCCATGATATAGGCAAGGGCAGTGACCGCCGAGAGTTTAGCCAGCTCCGACGGCTGCACCGACAGTCCTATGATAGGTATCGTGAAGGCGCGCTGCGCACCATTCACCACCTCTCCTGCCACCAGCACATAAATTAGTGCCACCATAGTAAAAATCCACAGCAAGGGGATGAGCACCAGCAGCAACATCTTGTTGTTGTAGTTGATGCGACTCAACAACACAACAAAAACAGCTCCAATTACCAGATACACCACCTGCTTGATGATGGGCTCATACACTCCCATCAGAGCCACATCGCGGCTCGACGCCGAGTAAGACTCCACTATCGACAGCACCACCAGGGTGAGGTAGATACCCCATATCCACGGGTCGCCATAGCGCCGAGCCATTTCCCTATATCTTGATACTTTCTCGCTCATGCTGGTTCTCGTGCCAGTTTCTTGGGTTTCACTTTAAGTTATTGACACACTCTTTGAACTGCTCGCCGCGGTCCTCGTAGCTCTTGAACAGGTCGAAGCTGGCGCAGCAAGGCGACAGCAGCACTGTGCTGCCCTCTTTGGCTAGCGTGTGGCATTTCTCCACACACTCTGCCATGCTGCGGGCATCCTCTACAACTGGCACTTTGCCGTCGAAGAAAGCGTGCAGCTTGCTGTTGTCCACTCCCAGGCACACCAGAGCGACAACTTTCTCTTTTACAAACTCCTCTATCTCACTGTAGTCGTTGCCTTTATCTTTACCTCCGAGGATGAGCACCACGGGTTCGGTCATACTCTCAAGGGCATACCATGTGGAGTTGACATTGGTGGCCTTGGAATCGTTGATATATCTCACGCCGCCGAATGAGCGCACAAACTCAAGGCGGTGCTCTACCGCCTCAAAATTGGCGAGTGCTTTGCGTATGTTTTCTTTCTTGATATCGAGCAAGGAGGCACTGATACCTGCCGCCATGGAGTTGTAGATGTTGTGAAGACCTTTCAGAGCTAACTCACTGCTAGGCATCTCCCATGCGTCGCCTTCCACGTTGAAGCACAGCGTGCCATTGCTCAAGTAGGCAGTGCACGACTTGTCGTCGCGGGCGCTGAAAGGGAAGAAGCGAGCCTCGCTCTTCATGCTCTTGAGCTGTGCCGAGATGATGGGGTCATCCTCCCAGTAGATGAAGGCGTCCTCGCTGGTCTGGTTCTGCATGATGCGGAACTTGGCAGCGGCATAGTTCTCCATCTTGTAGTCATAGCGGTCGAGGTGGTCGGGGGTGATATTGAGCATCACAGCAATATTGGCGCGGAAGTCATACATGTTGTCGAGTTGGAAACTGCTCAGCTCAATCACATACACATCGTGCTGCTCGGTAGCCACCTGCATCGCCAAGCTCTTGCCGACATTACCGGCAAGACCCACATTCAGCCCTGCTTCCTTCAAGATGTGATAGGTGAGCAAGGTAGTGGTGGTCTTGCCGTTACTGCCAGTGATACACACCATTTTAGCATCGGTATAACGACCTGCAAACTCTATCTCAGATATTACAGGAATGTTTCTTTCCATCGCTTTGGCTATGAGCGGAGCCGTAAGGGGCACACCTGGACTTTTCACTATCTCGTCGGCTCCCAGCACTTTCTCCTCGGTGTGGTGACCTTCTTCCCAAGCGATTTCCCACTTGTCGAGAATTTCCTTGTAGTGCGGAGCAATGGCTCCCATATCGGTGAGCCACACCTCCATACCCTTAACTTTGCCTAACACGGCAGCTCCAACGCCGCTCTCTCCGCCTCCTATAACTACTAAACTTTTCATTTCTTTTTAAAAACTCGTTTTTACTATGATGACTCAATATATTATATATATTCTCTCTGATATCGAAGAAATGTTCTTCTATAAACACTAAACTCTAAACTTCAAGTTTTTAAAGTTCTAGAACTTTAGAAACTTGTATTATCTTATTTTCAGGGTTATTATTGTGAGCGCCGCCAGGAAGATGGTGAAAATCCAGAAGCGCAGCGTGATTTTTGACTCATGGAACCGGTTGCGGGGCCAGCTGCGTAACACATACTTGCACTTGGGGTCCAAGTCCTTGTCGAGCTTGCGGAAATTGTCATGAATCGGGGTGGAACGGAACACTCTCACCTTCTTGCCCTTGTGCTTGTAGTACTTGAATACCTGGGTCTGGATGATGACCGTGAGGCTCTCCATCAGGAACACGCCGCACAAGATGGGCACCAGCAGCTCCTTGTGGATAATCACGGCACACACGCCTATGATACCGCCAATGGTGAGCGAACCGGTGTCGCCCATAAACATCTGTGCTGGGTAAGCATTATACCACAAGAAGCCTATCAAGGCACCGATGAAGGCGCACATAAACACTACAAGTTCCTCGCTGTGGGGTATATACATGATGTTGAGGTAAGAGGCAAATTCGGTATTGGAGCTCACATAGGCGAGAATGCCTAGTGCCACACCCATAATCGCCGAGTTGCCGGCACACATGCCGTCCATGCCGTCGTTGAGGTTGGCGCCGTTGCTCACTGCCGTCACCACAAGAATAGTCATCAGCACAAACAACGCCCAACCGGCAGCTCCGCCCCATTTTCCCAGCCACTTGGTGAAATATCCGTAGTCAAGGTTATGGTTTTTAACAAAGGGGATGGTGGTCTTGAGCGACTTCTCGGCTTTGTCTTTGTGTACGACAACGGTTTTTTTCTCCACTTTGGTGCCATCTTGAGTGCTTGACGCTGTTTCGGCACCGTCATGCGGGGCATCTGCCACCACGGTCTCTTGGGCGGGGACAGTAACTCGCTCCATGTTCTCGTGCATCACCACATCGGGGCTGAGCCACAACACAAGTCCCACTATGAGACCAATACTCACTTGACCTACAATCTTGTATTTGCCTTTCAACCCTTCTTTGTGCTTGCGGTAAATCTTGATATAGTCATCGCAGAAGCCCAGAAATCCCAGCCACACCGTGGTGATAATCATCAATATAAGGTAGATGTTGCGCATGCGCCCCAGCAGCAGCACTGGCAGCAGGATGGCAATGATAATCACGATGCCGCCCATCGACGGTGTGCCCGCCTTCTTCTCGCCAAAGGGGTCGATAGCTGTGTCGCGCTGCGTCTCTCCTATCTTGCGCTTGCGCATGTAGTGGATGAATTTCTCTCCGAGCCATGCCGAGAGCACAAGCGACAATATCAACGCTAGCAACGCCCTGAAAGAGATGTACCCCCACATGTGGGCCCCAGGTATATTGTATTGCTCTAAAAATCTAAAAAGGTAGTATAGCATTGTTTCTTAGTTTTTAGTTTTTTATAGAAGTTCTAGAAATTCTAGATTATCTAGACCTAACAATCTATTTCTCTGTCTCAAAAATGTTGATTATCTCCTCGCGGTCGTCGAAGTGGTGTTTCACACCCTTGATTTCCTGATAATCCTCATGGCCTTTGCCAGCTACCATCACCACATCGCCACTCTGTGCGAGCTGGCAGGCCGTCTTGATTGCCTGACGGCGGTCGGTGATAGTGAGAGTGGTGGACTGCTTATCGGCAGGTACACCCTCCTGCATCTCGCGCAGTATCTCGTCGGGGTCCTCATCGCGGGGATTGTCGCTGGTGAGAATCACCTTGTCGCTGCGAAGCACTGCCTCGCGTGCCATGATGGGGCGCTTGCCCCTGTCGCGGTTGCCGCCACAGCCACACACCGTGATGAGTTGTCCTGTGCCCTTGCGCACCTCGTTCACTGCGTCAAGCACATTGATGAGGGCATCGGGAGTGTGGGCATAATCAACGATGGCTGTGTATCCGCGCGGCGAGCGCAGCGTCTGGAAGCGGCCTGCCACCGGCACGAGCCGGCTCATCGCCACCAGCACCTCGTCGTGATTCCATCCCAACAACAGCCCGGCGGCATAGACAGCCGTGAGGTTATAGGCGTTGAACCTGCCGGTGAACATCACTTCTAGCTCGGTGTCGTTGATAATGAGCGATGTGCCGTCGAGGCGGTCTTCCACTACGCGGCACTTGAAGTCGGCAAGCGACCGCAGCGAGTAGGTATATTTCTTGGCTTTGGTGTTCTGCACCATGACGCTCCCCACTTTGTCATCAACATTCACCACGGCAAAGGCATCGCTACCCAGCGAGTCGAAGAACATCTTTTTGGCGGCTATGTAATTATCTACTGTGCCGTGAAAGTCGAGGTGGTCGCGGGTGAGGTTGGTGAAGATGCCACCAGCAAACTCCAAGCCGTCGATGCGATGCTGCGAGCAGGCGTGAGAGCTCACCTCCATGAAGGCATAGTCGCAACCTGCCTCCACCATGTCGTGAAGCAAGCGGTTGAGGGTCAGGTGGTCGGGGGTGGTCTGCTTGGCAGGTTCCACTCTCTCGTCGATGATGTTTTGAACCGTTGACAATAGACCTGCCTTGTAGCCCAGCCGTCGCGCCAGCTCATAGAGCAGGGTGGCGATGGTGGTCTTGCCGTTGGTGCCGGTAACGCCCACCAGGCGCAGCTTAGACGACGGATGCTCATACCATGCGCCGGCAAGATGCGCCAGGGCTATAGTGCTGTTGGGCACCTGGATATAGGTCACCTGTGGAGCAAGCTCGTTGGGAAGCGTCTCGCACACCACAGCGGCGGCACCGCTCAGCGCCACCTGTCCCAAGAAGCGGTGGGCATCGACTGCCACGCCTCGCACTGCCACAAAGAGGCTGCCGTGGGTCACCAGTCTTGAGTCGCACACCACGTCGGTTATCATCTTGCCGTTGTCGCCTGTTATGTGCAACACTTCAATGTCACTTATAAGTTTTTCTATTGATTTAGCCTTCATCATTTTTATACTTCTAAATTATATCTCTAAGGTCAGATTAATAATCTCGTCTTTGTTGAACGCCGAGCCGGGCGTCAGACTCTGGGTCGCCACCCTTCCTGTGCCTGTGAAGCGCACGTTAAGTCCCACTTTCTCGAGGCAAGCAAGAGCCTCACGGATTGTCATGCCGCACACGTTGGGCACTCCCGTTGTGGAGCTTGAAGGCGCATTATATATCGATGTCTCGCCACCGCCCAGAAAGGTGCGCAGGTCGTTAAGCAGCGCGCTGTTGCTCTGAAAGAACAAGGTGGGGCTTTTCTGGTATTGGGTGTGGGTCAAGGTGTTGCGCTTGGAATTGCCAGAGGTGTTGTCGTAGTTGCTGTTGTTGCCGAGCATGCCGCGGGCATACATCTTGGCAGCGATGTTGCGCAGCACGAGCCCACTGCTGGCAGCGGCACCACGGTTAGCACCAAGCATAAGCACTATGCAGCTGTATTTAGGTGCTTTATAAGGGAAAAAGCCGCAAAATGCCAAGCGCTTCTCATCGCTGTAGCCATCCTTGCGAACCGTGTAGGCGGTACCTGTCTTGCCGGCAATCTCCACATTTTCGTCCTGAACCCAGTTGCGTGCGGTGCCGTGATCCCCCCACACCACATCGTGCAACATGATGCGCAACTTCTCGGCATTCTCAGGACTGCACACCTGCTGGCGCACATAGGTGATGGGAACGATTGAGTCGTGGTCGCTGCCCGGGCGGGTGAGCTTCTTCACAAGGTGAGGACGCACATACTTGCCGTCGTTGGCAATGGCATTATACATGGCAAGGGTGTGCAGCGGCGGAATGTTGGTGGCATAGCCGTAGGCCATGCGCGTGAGTGCCACACGGTCTTTATTGGCATGACCCAATGTGGCAAACTCTGGCTCCCGCTCTCCACCTATGCCCGAGTTGAAAGGTTCGAAGAACCCCATCTCCTCCAGCCTCTGCCTGAATCCATCGGGATTTTTCTCATATTTCTTGAGAATAATCTTCGCCATGCCCACGTTGCTCGACATCTCTATAATCTGTCGTGGCGTCATGGCACCACTATGTGAGTCTTTGATTACACTCTGGCCATATTCCATAACCGAATTGCCATTGGTGACAACTGCGTTGATGTCGTCGACGATGCCATCTTCAAGCGCTACCATCATCGAGATGGGCTTCATGACCGAGCCAGGTTCATAGCACAGCACGGCATTGTTGCAGCCTTCGTAGTAGTCCTGCAGCTTGTCGCTCCACTCTAGGTTGGAGATTGCCTTGATCTCGCCGGTTTGCACTTCCATCAGCACGCATGTGCCCCACACCGCCTCGGTCTCTTTGCACACCTTGTAGAGCTCGTTTTCCACGATGTCCTGCAACTGCACGTTGATGGTCGTGGTGATGTCATAGCCGGGCACTGCCGGTGTGCTCTCCCAGTCCACAATTTGGTTGGTGAGCTGGATGCGGCGTTTCACGCCGGGCACACCGTAGAGCAGTGAGTCGAGGGCCATCTCAAGCCCCGACCGGCCATGCTGTCCTTCCATGTTTTTCACCTCTCCCACAGTGCCAATGCTTCGTGATGCCATCGACCCGTATGGTTTAACTCGCTTTACTACAGGGTCGGAATAGAAGCCGTTCTTATTCTTTGGCAAACTGAGGAACGGGAATGATTTAAGTCGTAGAAACTGTGAATGTGTTAATCCGGTAAACAATGGATAGACTTTATTGTTATGAGCTTCAAACTGAGCCATTAATTCTTTTTCCCATTGGGCTGCACTTTTCTTGTTATCGCAAAACTCCTGAAGACTGTCGCATAACGCATTGACATTGGCCTTGAAGTCGTTGCGCGAGAACCCCTCGCAGGTCCAGTCGATGCGCGCGGTATAATAATTGAGATTGGCGGCAAGCACGCTACCGTTGTCCGAGAGCAGGCGTCCACGCTCGGGAGGCAAGATGGTCTCTTTAGTGAGAATGCTGTCGGCTTTGTTGTTCCATTCCTTGGCCTCTAGAATCGAGGTCTTGAACATGTTGTAGATAATAGCCGACGTAAAAAGCAAAATAACCGATATCACAAAAAGATACCGAAACAGGATGTGTTGTTTGTTGGATGTCTTCATTTTTCTGTAAGCTTAAATGGTGGTTCTTCTGATAAATTAAGATCTATTCCCATCGAGTCAACGTAATTTTTCATCTGGCTTTCCAGGATTCGAGAGTTGTAGCGCGAGCTGGCATCTACATAGTCGGTGCGCACATTGTTGAGCATCACCTTCATGGTGCCAAGCTTGGCCTTGTCGCTTTGATATACATACTTGTTGGAGATATACATCAGCATCATCACCGTGCCGGCAATCACATAAATCCAGTAACGCTTGAAGAAACCAAGCGAGAGGAATGAGCGCCCCTGCAACAATCGCTGTATCAGCACGATGGGGTTGAGCGTGAAACCATACTCTTCTTTCTCGCTCGCTTCGTGTTGCTGTTTTTTATTACTGCTTTTTGCCATATCGGTGAGTTAGTAAGTGCTAAATGTTAAGTGCTAAGTGTTAAGTCTGCTAAATATTCAAGAATTTCTAGAATCTCTAGTGGAGTTTACAACTAAAAACTAGATAGCTAAAAACTATGTTATGTGCTATAATCTTTCTCTGCTATCCTTAGCTTGGCGCTGCGTGAGCGGGGGTTGCGCTCCACCTCGGCGTCGCCAGCGGTGATGACCTTGTTGTTGATGAGCTTCCACGGTGTGTTGACTCGTCCGTAGAAGTCTTTGTCAATCTTCCCTTCCACATTGCCGCTGCGCATGAAGTTCTTCACCAGGCGGTCCTCGAGCGAGTGGTAGGTGATAATCACGAGACGCCCTCCAGGCTTGAGCACTTCGAGCGACTGGTTTAGCAACCGCTTGAGCACGTCAATCTCATGGTTGACCTCGATGCGCAGCGCCTGGAACACCTGAGCAAGCTCTTTTTTCTCTTGACTCTTTCTGATGAAGGGCGACACCACCTCTACCAAGCGGCCTGTGGTGGTTATCTCTTCACTGTTGCGAGCTTTGACTATCGCTGCAGCTATGCGTCGCGACTGCTTGAGCTCGCCATAGAGGTAGAGCACCGACGCAAGGCGCTCCTCATCATAGGTATTCACCACCATAGCGGCATCTACCTTGCTGTCACGGTTCATGCGCATGTCAAGACGGCAGTCCTGCCTAAACGAGAAGCCGCGCTCGCTGTCATCGAAATGGTGGAACGACACGCCCAGGTCGGCGAGGATGCCATCTACTTTCTCTATGTCATAATAGCGCAAAAAATTCTTCAAAAATGAGAAATTGCTATATACAAAAGTAAATCGGCTGTCATTCAGACGATTGTCCCATGCGTCCATGTCTTGGTCAAACGAGAAAAGACGGCCTTTTTCACCCAACTTTTCCATGATGGCACGGCTATGACCCCCACCCCCGAAAGTGACATCCACATAGATGCCTTCGGGGTTGATATTCAACCCGTTAATAGTCTCCTCAAGGAGGGCTGGAATATGATACTCTGTAGTGGTCATTTTACTCGTTTCTTTAAAGCAATTTTGCGACTTTCGCTTTGAGGGTGTAAAATTACAAACAAAAACTGAAATTTACAAATCCAAACAAAAGAATTTTCATTTATTTACAAAAAAGTTATTAACAATCTTGTTGATAAGTTTTTAATATGTTGAGTAACAGCATTTTCGTTATATTGCCCTAAAATTTTGCCATTGTAAACTGTTCACATTTGTATCCAGCCGAAAAAAGGGAACAGAAATACCATGCGCCACATTATTCATTGAAATTTTGAATAAAAATACTGAATATATTTTTGCGTTTAAGAAATTTAGATTATATTTGCTAGCTAATATATAGAGAATCAAACCAAACTTATTTATAAATAACTATTTCTTAACTTTTTAACCCAATTAGTTTTTATGGCAAAAAACCGTCTATTTCTTCTGCTTATGCTCTGCATGAGTGTTGGATTGCTTGCGCAAGCTGCTCCAATCACTCAACAACAGGCTCAGCAGGAAGCACAAAAGTTCTTGCTTGACAAGAAGATGACTAACAGCGTTACGCTCGCTTCTAAAGCTAACAAGAAACTTAAAGCTGCAACCTCTGCAGCCTACTATGTGTTCAACGTTGGCAACAACCAAGGATGGGTAATCGTCTCGGGCGATGACCGCACTAACCCCATTTTGGGGTTCAGCAACGAGGGTTACTTCGACGAGGCTAAAATTCCCGCCAACATGAAGGCTTGGCTCGACGAGTATGCACTCCAAATCACTCAAATTGATGAAGTTGCACCTTCTCAGCTCAATGAGGCTTTGGCAGCTCCAAGGGTGATGAACGTGGTTGACACCCGCAATTCCATCGCCCCAATGCTCACCACCAAGTGGGACCAGGCGACTCCCTACTGGAACGAGTGTCCAAAGTTCATGAACGGCACGACCGAGGAGGAGGGCTATGAGCTCGCCTACACTGGCTGCGTGGCAACTTCAATGTCGCAACTGATGAAATTCCACAATTATCCCGAACAAACCACACAGGTGATTCCGTCCTACACCTTCACCTATAGCGATGGCAACTACAACTACGCCACCGTTGAAATGGAAGAGCTGCCCATCACCACCTTTGACTGGGCTCACATGAAGGACAGCTACACTGGTGCCGAGGACGAAATCTACACTTCGGCAGTAGCTCACCTCATGTACTATGTGGGTTGCGCCGTCAAGTCACAGTATGGCGTGTCGTCAACTGGTGCCTACACCGACGACATTCCTGGTGGTTTCAAACTCTTTGGCTACGGCTCTAAACTCGCCTATCGCAACGACTACACACAAGATGTGTGGGACGAGATGGTGTATCAAGAGCTCGCTGCCGGACGACCCATGATTTACAACGGCACCGCAGGCAGCGGTGGCGGACACTCTTTCGTGTGCGACGGATATGAGTTTGGCAACTATTTCCACATCAACTGGGGATGGTCAGGCATGGGCAACGGATATTTCCAGCTCGCAGTCATGAACCCCTACGCTAGCGGTATAGGCGGCTCAAGCAGTGCCGAGGGCTACAACATGAAACAGAACATCGTCTATAACGTCATCCCTGGTGGTGCTACTCCTGGTGGCGATGACGAGGAGGAAGATCCTGTGCTTACCTGCACAGCCATCAGTGGTCCTAGTGGATGGGATCGTGACGGACTCTCCTACCCGTTCAAGATTTACAAGAGTAAAATCGTGAAGGTTAGCTATAGCGACCATGCCAACAGCGGCAAGAAGTTCAAGACCGCTCTTGCTCTGTATGACCCAAGCACCGGCTCGTTCACTATTTGCGAGAACTCTGAGGACAATATCTACTATACCGTTACCACTTCGGCACTGGGACAAACCCGCTCTTTCGGTTCAGGAATCCAGAGCAACGCAAGTAATGTCATTAAGTTTGGAGCCGGACTCACCGGCACCTATCGCCTTGTGGGTGTTTACCAGTTGGAAGGCACTAGCGAATGGAAACTCATGAAGGAGAGCGACCGCTACTACCTTGAAGTGGCGCTGACCAACTACTCGGCAACCGCAAGCGAGCATCCGGTAATCAACCTTCAGACCACCAACTGGGAGTTCACCGGCGGCGAGCGCGTGGGTGTCAAGGAGCAGGTTAACGTCACCGTCAAGAATAACAGTGCCGACCGCTTCTTCGGCGACCTGTATCTCGACTTTGGCGGACAGCAGATTGACGAGTATTCGCAATATACCACCGTTGTTACTGCCGAGGTGCTCCCAGGTGAAGAGTCGGTAGTGACCTTCAACGTCACACCCACCTCGTCGGGCACCAAGACCGTGCGACTCATGCGTCTTGACAAGTATGGTAGCTACGTCAACATCGGCTCCGGCTCGGTGACCATCGCCCAGAGTGCCGAGGCTCAAGAGCTCAACCTCTCGGTGGTTATCGCTGCCGAGAACGCGGTGCCAGCCGACAACCCTGGCGACTTCGACGTGATTTACGACAGCCACGCCCACTTCAGTGCCACTATTACCAACAATAGCGATGGCGAATACAACAAGTATGTGCTCGCTCCTCTGTTTATCATCACCAAGAACGAGGACGGCACAGTGGCTGGCGGCACTATGGTGACCTACAAGCAGAGCACTTTGAACCTTGCCGCTGGCGAGTCAAAGACTCTCTACTTCGACTTCGATAATTTGGCCTACGGCTCCACCTACGCCATGAACGTGTATGCCCGAAACTATGTCCCCGACAACGAGGAGGGCACACATCTGGAGAATATAGTGCAGCCAGGACAGTCGGTTTACTACGACATCCTGCCCGGTATCATCACTTGGACTGCCGAGGGCGAGCGCAACGGTTACAAGCCTGTTGAGGGCTTCCAGATTGCCGATAATGTAGCTGCCGTGAGCCTCGAGGGTCTCACAATGAGCAACATCGAGCCTAACGACAACCCCAACACCCTCTACTTCCTCGACGAGGGCGCAACAGCTCCGGCAAGCCTCAACGGTAAGAACATTGTTGCCGGCACTACAGCAGCAAGCATTGCCCTTACCGACGGTTATCCATACTTCACTCCTCAGAGCTTCACAGCTCAGAACATCAGCTACACGCGCACATTTGACAAAGCTCGTCAAGACGGTGTTGCCGAGAATTGGAGCACCATCGTGCTGCCGTTCACTCCCGCTACTTGCTCGGCAAGCGGCAGCGATATGTGGATTGAGCGATTTGCGCAAGAGAGTGATGGCGAGGTGGTATTCAATGAAGTTGCAAGCATGGAGGCCAACGTGCCTTACATCATCGCTATCAACAAGACCGCAGGTCTCACTGGCACTCCCATCACTTGGAGCGCTACCAATGTGCTGCTCAAGCCTGAGCCCATCGCCTACACCAGCGGAGAGAAATACCTGATGGCTGGCTCTTTTATCAACCAGTCGCTTGAAGGCATCTATGCCGTTAACTCGGCAGGCTCCCTCGCCAAGTGGGCAAGCGCCCCACAAGCTGTGGCATCGTTCCGCGCCTATTTCAAGGAGATTGAGGCACTTGACAACCATGACGACATTCCGCTGCCTGGCGAGGAACAGCAACAGCAAGTCGTTCCTGGTGACGTGAACGGCGACGGTGAGGTTACCAGCGTAGATGTCACTGTTCTTTATAACTACCTGCTCAATGGTGACGCCAGCTACATGGTCAATGGCGACCAGAACGGTGACGGCTCAATCACCACTAACGATGTGACATTTGTCTATAACATCCTCCTTGGAGTATAATAATTGTAAAATCCTATACTAAAAATGAGACTCGGGGCATGTCCTCGAGTCTCATTTTTTTTTGGAGTTTTTGTTGAGTTCTGTCTGTTGCGATGTCATCGCAACCATTCAAGTTTTCTGGTGTCGTCGCTTAAATTCCACCATCTTTTCCATAACATTCTCTTTCTTCATCAGCACCGCTACAAAGACCAGCATAAGCAATGTGCGATATACCACATTTTCGAAGCTGCCGCCCCAGTCAATCAGCACGCTCGCCACATAGAGCAAGACCGCCAGACCGATATAGATGCCAATGTCCTTGAGGGGGTAGTTGATGGGGTAATATTTCCTGCCCACTATGTAGCAGAGCACCATCGTCACGCCATAGCCCACAAAACCTCCCCAGGCACACGCCATGTAACCAAAACGCGGTACAAACACCAAGTTGATAATTACCATCACTGCACAGCCTGTGAAGGAGAATATTGCGCCCCAAATGGTCTTGTCGGTGAGTTTATACCAGAACGAAAGGTTGAAATACACTCCCATCATTATTTCGGCAGCCATCACTATGGGCACCACTTTCAAGCCTTCCCAGTAGTCGGGACCGATGATGTACTTGAGCAGGTCAATCCAAGCCACTACCATCAGGAATGCCAGCAGGGTGAAGATGATGAAGTATTTCATTGCTGCGGCGTAGGTCTCACGGTTGTCCTTATCGCGGCTCTTGCCGAAGACAAAAGGCTCGTAGGCCCAGCGGAAGGCATTGGTGATAATCGCCATAATCATCGCTATCTTGCATGCCGCTCCATAGATGCCCAGCTGTACCTGACCGTTTTCACTCGGGTCGATGAATTTATAAAGAATTTTGTCAATAGTCTGGTTCAAGATGCCCACAATGCCAAGCACTAGCAAGGGCCAGGTGTATTCCAGCATCCTCTTAAGCAATTGCCAGTCAATTTTATACTTGATGCTCTTAAACTCTTTCCAGAACAGTAGTGTCACCAAGCCGGTACACACTAGATTTAGATAGAACGCATAGCCAACACCAATATCGGGGTCATAAATGCTGCTCACCCATCCGGGATGGTTCTTGTAAATTGTGGGAAACAGCCAGAAATATAGGACGTTAAGAAATATATTGAGAAATATGAAGGCAAATTTTAAGGAAGCAAACTTAATTGGCTTGTGCAGATAGCGCAGATAGGCGTAAAGTATTGATTGAACAGCATCTAAAGCTACAACAATCGCCATTACCCAGATGTAGCTCGGGTGGTCGGCATAGCCCATTGCCGGTGCCAGCCATGGCAGCAGCAAGAACACTAGCAACACGAAAAATGCAGAAACTCCGGTTACTGCCAGCAACGAAGTGGAAATCACTGCTTTGGGGTCTTCATTATCCTTATTGGAGAAGCGAAAGAAGGTGGTCTCCATGCCAAAGGTGAGAATGATGATAATCAGCGCAGTGTAGGCATAGATGTTAGTGATAACGCCATAACCGCCCGAAGCAGCCTTAATAGTGGCTGTGTAGAGTGGCACTAGCAGGTAGTTGAGAAAACGTCCCAACATTCCCGTCATGCCATATATCATCGTGTCCTTGGCCAGAGACTTTAAATTTGCCATAATCGAGTACCTTTTTTAAGTTGCTATAGAGAACAAGGGAACAAGGGAACAAGAGAACAAGAGAACAAGGGAACAAGGGAACAAG
>CALDIG010000209.1 GCA_937904375.1 uncultured Prevotellaceae bacterium | reverse complement strand
GGAAAGGAAACGAAAGTAGGTCAGAAAACTTTCGTTTCCCGACCTACTCGATTTTAATAGAAGCTCGAGCAATTAATCGAGCACTCAATCAATCGAGCACTAGAATGCTCGAAATTATGCATTGTGCATTATGCATTGTGCATTATGCATTGTCATTCCACAGGGTGAGCTTGTTGCTCTTGAGGGTGGCTTGCACGTCGATAAGGCGCTGGTTGTTGCTGCCGCGGAAGCGGAGCTTGGTGTTGCGCTCAGCCATCACGAAGGGGCTATCTACGAGTACATCGAGCTGCTTCACGGCTTCCAAAAGTTTCGGCTGCTGCTTTACTTGCTCCCATGTGTAGCCGGTGTAGCACCACACGTTCTGACCTGTCTCTTTTTTGATGCGGCTAATGAGGTGTGCGAGGGGCTCGGCTTGCGCCAATGGGTCGCCCCCCGAGAAGGTGACGGGAGCCTCGTTGTAGGCTATGACCTCCATCAGTTCGTCGAGAGTTCGCTCCTCGCCGCCGTTCATGCGCCACGACTCGGGGTTGTGGCATCCGGGACAGTGGTGGTTGCATCCCGCCAGATAGATCGACGTGCGCAGCCCGGGGCCGTCCACACTGGTCCCTTCCACAACATGAAGAACACGCAATTTATCTTTCATAGATAGGAGTGGGTAGGAATAGCTAGGAATTACTAGGAATAGCTAGGAGTAACTATGAACTCTCAACTCTTAACTCTCAACTCTTAACTCTCAACTCTTAACTACTTGTGTACTACTCGGTCTCTCAATTCGGCGAGTTTGCCGCTGTTCCAGCGGTCGGTGGTTCCCACTAGGTAGCCCGTGATGCGCTGCAGCTTGTCGATGTTGGTGCCGTGGCACTCGGGGCATTCGTGCAGGTCTTCGGTAGCGTCCTCGTAGCCGCAGTCCATACAGCGGTTGCGGTTGTGGTTCACCGAGCCGTACCCAATGTTGTACTTGTCCATCAGGTCCACGATGTCCATGATTGCCTGCGGGTTGTGAGTCGCGTCGCCGTCAATCTCCACATAGAAGATGTGTCCGCCGCCGGTCAGCACATGGTAAGGAGCCTCCACTTCGGCCTTGTGCTTGGGGCTGCACTTGTAATAGACTGGCACATGGTTGCTGTTGGTGTAGTAAATTTTGTCGGTTACACCGGCAATCTCGCCGAAGTCCTTGCGGTCGCGGCGGGTGAACTTGCCGCTCAATCCCTCGGCGGGAGTCGCCAGCACGCTGTAGTTGTGCTTGTACTGCTCGCAGAACTCGTTGATGCGCTCACGCATGTGACCAATAATCTTCAAGCCAAGCTCCTGGCTCTCCTTGCACTCGCCATGGTGCTTGCCGGTGAGGGCGATAAGGCACTCGGCGAGGCCTATGAAGCCAATGCCTAATGTGCCCTGATTGATGACGCTCTCGATGGTCTCGTTAGGCTTAAGGTTCTCGCTGCCGTTCCACAGTTGTGTCATCAGCAGCGGGAACTGTTTAGCCATAGCCGTCTTCTGGAAGTTGAAGCGGTCGTCGAGCTGTCGCGCGGTGACGTCAAGCACGTTGTCGAGCTTGTGGAAGAACTCCTTGATGCGCTCCTGCGGGTCTTCAATCTTCATGCACTCGATAGCGAGGCGCACAATGTTGATGGTTGAGAATGAGATGTTACCGCGGCCAATACTCGTTTTAGGGCCAAAGCGGTTCTCAAACACGCGTGTGCGGCAGCCCATCGTAGCAACCTCATATTTGTAGCGCTCGGGGTCGTTGATGTCCCACTGCTCGTGGTAGTTGTAGGTGGCGTCGAGGTTCACGAAGTTGGGGAAGAAGCGGCGCGCGGTCACCTTGCAGGCAAGCTTGTAGAGGTCGTAGTTGGGATCCTCGGGCAGGTAGCTCACACCTTTTTTCTTCTTCCAGATTTGGATGGGGAAGATGGCTGTCGAACCGTTGCCCACTCCCTCCCAAGTGGAGTGCAGCAGTTCGCGGATGATGCAGCGACCCTCGGCGCTGGTATCGGTGCCGTAGTTGATGGAGCTGAATACCACTTGATTGCCGCCACGACTGTGGATGGTGTTCATGTTGTGGATGAAAGCCTCCATCGACTGGTGCACGCGGTTGGCGGTGCGGTTGATAGCGTGCTGGAGCACGCGCTCACGACCTTTCAGTCCGTCGAGCGGACGGATGATGTAGTCGTCAATCTTTTGCTCATACATGTCGCTGTAGTCCTCGCCGTTGATGTCCTCAAGGATTTTCACCTCCTCGATGAACGAGCGGCGAACGAACGGCGCCAGATAGAAGTCGAAGGCTGGTATCGCCTGACCGCCGTGCATCTCGTTCTGAGCTGTCTCCATCGAGATGCATGCTATTACGCTCGCGGTCTCGATGCGCTTGGCGGGTCGTGACTCGCCATGTCCCGCCCAGAAGCCGCCATTCAAGATTTTGTCCAGCGGATGCTGAACGCAGGTAAGGCTCTTGGTGGGGTAGTAGTCTTTGTCGTGAATGTGGAGATAGTTGTTCTTAACCGCCTCGCGAGCCTCGTCGCTGAGCAGATAATCGTCAACGAAAGGCTTGGTGGTCTCGCTGGCAAATTTCATCATCATGCCGGCGGGCGACTCGGCGTTCATGTTGGCGTTCTCGCGGGTGATGTCGTTGTGCTTGGCGTTGATGATCTCAAGGAACATGTCGCGGGTTTTGGCCTTGCGCGCCACGCTGCGTTTGTGGCGATAGTTGATGTAGCATTTCGCCACTTCCTTGCGTGGGCTTTTCATCAGCTCCAGCTCCACCATGTCCTGGATGCCCTCCACGCTCATCTGCTCCTTTCCGCGTGCTCCAATGTGGTCGGCGATGCGCTGAATGAGCGCCTCGTCGTCGCCCGCCTCGGTGGCGAGCATCGCCTTGCGGATTGCCGCCTTGATTTTCTCCTCGTTGTATCCAACAACTCGTCCGTCACGTTTTACTACTGTCTGTATCATTGTTTGAAAGTAATGTTATATATAATAAGTGTAAATATAATTCTTCTGTTTTATGCTGTCGATAATGGGCATTTTTCAATTATGCATAATACATTGTGCATTATGAATTAATTAAAGTGCGTGAAAAAGCCCAATTTCTTGGGCTTGAGAAGTCTCTTTTTATTTGTACTGCAAAGCTACAAAAGGTTATAGAAATGGCAAAATATTTTATCGAAAAAATATCAACAAATTTTTATTTTGGAAAACTTTTTGAGGTTATAAAAGATTTAAGAAATTGAATAATAGATGAATAAAAAATTTTTTAGAAAACTTTTATAAATATAGAGGTTGCAAAAAAACTTTTTTGAAATATTCGGTAGAGACATGACGAACGCGCCAGAGCACTGTTAAGCCTCGGCGAGTGTAGAATAGGCTTAATGTCGTCACTTATACATGAATCGCTTGATGCTCATCTTGGGGGTTTTCTCGAAGGGGGTGTCGAGCATTTCCACTTGTGAGATTTTGCTGTAGCCAGGCAGGGACAGGTTCGCCTCATCGCGGATTTGTGCCGGCAGGGCGGCTCGGGTCTCCTCGTCCATGTCTTTGGGCAGGTCGGTATAGACTAGCGCCACAATCTTCCCTTTGCGATCTACCACGAGACATTCGTCAACATACTGGCAGTTGGCGACAACCGCCTCCACCTCTTCGGGGTAGATGTTCTGTCCCGAGGAGTTGAGAATCATCGACTTGATGCGTCCGCGAATGAATATGTTGCCGTTCTTGTCCATTATGCCGAGGTCGCCAGTGCGGAACCAACCGTCGTCGGTGAACGAGGCGGCTGTGGCTTCGGGATTTTTGTAATAGCCGATGGTGAGGTTGGTGCCCCGAGCTTGTATCTCGCCCGCCTTGTGCTGCGGGTCTTCGCTGTTGATGCGCACCTCATGCACTGGTTTGCCGCACGAGCCTGGCACAAACTCTTTCCACCAAGCGTAGCCCAGCAACGGACATGCCTCAGTCATTCCGTAGCCCACTGTGAACGGCAGCTTCATCTTCTTGAAGCACTTCTCCGCCTCGGGGTTAAGTGCCGCACCGCCCATGATGAAGCATTGCACCTGTCCGCCGAAGACTTTCATGATAGTTCGGCGTGCAGCGCTGTAAATCACCTTTTTCATGCCTGGGATACGCATTAACTTTTTCCTCTTCTCTAGAGCAGGTTTGATGGAGTTGGCATAGATTTTCTCCATCACCAGCGGCACGGTGATTACCATATAGGGCCGCACTTCCTGCATGGCTTTGAGTAGGGTAGTGGGAGAGGGGGTCTTGCCTAGGAAATAGACGGTGACACCGTCCACGTTGGGGTGTATGAACTCGATAGCGAGGCCATACATGTGCGCCATGGGGAGCATTGAGACGATGGTCTCGCCAGGGGTGTTAGGGAAGTGGGCGTTGGCAAACTCGTCGGTGTCGCTCATGGCTCCGTAGGTGAGCATCACGCCCTTGGGGTTGCCTGTGGTGCCCGAGGTGTAGTTGATGATCGCCAGGTCATAGAAGTTGTCGCCAGGATAAGACACATCTCCGGGCATCATGCCGCTGGGATATTTTTCATTAAAAACGTCCTCGCGCTTCTCCCACGCCTGTGCCACGGCATCGTCGCGGTGCCACAGCATGCTGTTGTCCTTCACGTTGATGGCGGCACGGAGGTTGGGCATG
Source organism: uncultured Prevotellaceae bacterium (assembly GCA_937904375.1). Taxonomy (GTDB): domain Bacteria; phylum Bacteroidota; class Bacteroidia; order Bacteroidales; family Muribaculaceae; genus Sodaliphilus. Next base: position 9,063 of record CALDIG010000209.1, on the reverse strand, counting down.
TCTTCGGGGTTCATCTTTGCCCAGATGTCATCGTTGGTGAAGAGCAGCACACTATCTGAGTGGTTGGTGAGTTTCGACACGCTGTCGGGGTGGAAGTCGGCAAGCAATGGCACCGCCACGCGCTCATTGGCGTTGATGCCCCAGAATGTCATCGCCCAGCGTGCGGAGTTGCGTGCGCAGATAGCGATTTTGTCGCCCTTCTTGATGCCTGTGGCTTCAAAGAAGAGCCGCATCTGCTCGACATGAGTGGCAAGATTGCCGTAGGTGAATGACTCGCCCCCGTAGTCACAGAGCGCTTTCAAGTTCCAATGATTGTGGACAGTGTTCTCTAAAGTCTTCAGATAGTGCTTCATAGAAATGAGTGTTAACAGTAAATAGTAGGTATTGAGGTCAATACAATTTTACAAACCACAAAGTTATAACTTTTTTCTTAATCTTCTACCATTAAGGGTGATTATTTTGGAAAATGTGGTTTCGATTGTCGTTATCAGTACTCCGTGAGCATGAATGCCATGTAAAGTGGTAGGGTCAAGATTGAGTTGCTTTTCCCAATGTTGTAGTCGCCTAATTTGATGGCGTGTGTCACGTGATAATGCTCTGGGTGCTTGAGAATGGTCTTCAGCGACTTGGTGTTACCAGTGCTTGCTTTACATTCTATAGGGCAGCATTCCCCTTTGTAGCGAATCACAAAATCTATTTCCAATCCACTATTCTTCTTGAAATAGTAGAGTTTTCGTCCCATTTTCCCTAAAATGTCGGCTACAAGGTTTTCGAAGATTGCTCCTTTGTAGCCAAGCATATTGCCTTGCATGATACTCCAAGCGGTTCCCTCTTCAAGCATACTGACTAATAGCCCAATATCTGCCATATATGCCTTGAACGATTCTTTAATAGCGTTGCCGTCAAGAGGCAATTCGGTGATGCTCAAATTGTAGCATCTTCTGATGATTCCAGCATCTTCAATCCATTGCAGGCTGCCTTGGTACTGACTGGCACGGGCATTGTTGCGAATGGTGGAATAAGTGAATTTTTTGTTCTCACGAGCTAATTGCGCTGGAATTGACTCAAAGCACTCTTTGATGAGCGGTTGGTCATGATTGGAGGCATATTTTATCATGTCATCTTTATAGGCGTCAATTATGTATCGCTGGATGGTTTGTACTCGATTCATGTCGTTGAAGGTAAAGAATGCTGACACTGCAGCGGGCATCCCTCCCACAATCACATATTTCAATAACAACTCCCTCATGCGACGATGAATAGCTTCGTTGACAGGTTCTTGTCGCTCAAAGCATTGTCGCAGGTAATCAAAGTGTTGTGGCTGCACTCCATTTGCCCACAGCCATTCCTCAAAGTCCATGGGATACATATTGATGATTTCTTCGAAGCCCACAGGTATTGAAGCCTGATTATCTGTTTTATCTGGCAACTTGTAGCCACTCACTCCGAGTAGTGACCCTGTGCATATCACATCATAACGACCATCAAGGGCAAAAAACTTGAGCGACGCTCTGGCTCTTGGGCATTCTTGTATCTCATCAAGTATTAAGCAAGTTTGCCCTGGCACGAACTTTACACCCGGCATTCCGAGAGTGATGTTGAGTACTATAGTATCGGTGTTTAATGCTCCATCAAAAAAGTCTCTATACTCCTCATGCTCATGAAAATCGATATATATTATGTGCTTATAGTTTGCCTTGGCAAAAGCTCTTACACTGCTGGTTTTTCCACATTGTCTGCACCCCTTAATTACAAGGGGATTGTGATTGCTCCTAGCCTTCCAGTCTAGAAGTGTTTTTTCTATTTTTCGCTTATACATCGCTATGTATTTGTAAATTAACCGATTATATGTGATATTTACACTTTTTCAAGTGACTTTTTGGTGCAAATTTACACTTTTTCAAGCGACTTTCCAAATATTTTTTACACTTTTTCAAGGGACTTTTGGGTGAAGTCTTACACTTTTTCAAGGGACTTTTGGGCTGAATCTTACACTTTTTCAAGGGACTTTTGGGTGTTATGTGCGGTTGGTTTCAAGTCTCAGGACGCAGATGGGTCGCTAGCCCACTTGAAAAGTGCCTCGGCATCACTGTCGCGCCATAGCCTCAATTTTATTCTCTTGTTCTCCATCTTTTCAGCATTGGGAAGAATCGTTGCATCATTGTGACGTATTCCTCGCGGGTCATGGGTTGAGACATATTTTTGTTCACCTCGTCAATGAATTGCGCGCAGTGTTCAATCATCTCATCCATAGTGCATTCTTGCTGGAACTTGCCGCCCTGATAGCAATATTTGCAGTAGTCAAAGCCGATGCTGCCGTCGGCGTTGGTGCCGCAGTCCTCGTTTTTAGATAGCGGCATTCCGCAGCTCTGGCAGAACTGTGGCAACTGACCTGGCAGCAAATGTTTCTCCTTCTTAGGAAACGTGGCTTCGTAGGCTTCGAAAAGTTCGGGGTTGGCATCAGCGACAAAATATCCCTTTGGCGGACAGTAGGTTGCTTCTCTTATGCCATTGCTTTTCAGCCAACCAAGGATGAGCTCTTGGGCGAGGAAATAAGGCACCTCGGCATCACGTGGCTCGGCATGGTAATGGATGCCGAGCGAGCTGGCAAGGCCAAAGCCCGCGTTCTTGTAGAACTCGATATTTCCCTCCATGCACAGGAAGCCGATACCCATGTCACGAGCCTTGTCAAGCGCATAGTTAAGCAGCTTGATGCCATAGCCCTTGCGCTTGTAGTCAGGGTGGATGCTGATGGGTCCGAAAGTCCAAGACGGGCGACGGCTGCCGTCGTCAAGCACAAGTTCAGCCTTTGAGAACATGATGTGGCCAATAATCTTGCCATCCTCTTCCATCACAAGGTCAAGTTCGGGAATAAAGTCAGGGTTGTTCCTATATTGGTTGAGCACAAAATGCTCGGTGCATCCAGGGCGGTAAATGTTCCAAAACGCCTCCCGCGTGAGTTCCTCCACTTCACGGTAATCACAGGGTTGTTCTAATCTTATTTTCATATTCTTAGTTATGTTATTTGCAATAGGTTACGATTTTTCAATTTTTTCAATACAAAAGTAGTGTTATTATAGAAACTTAGCAAATAATAGATACTACATTTTCAGCAATTATCCTAAAATACGTAAATGTTGCATGATAGTTAAAAAATAGACACTGAAAAAATGACTCAAAACGGCTATAAAAATGAAAAATGTTGTACTTTTGTGGTCAGATTGCTGATGAAACAACTGCAAGAGCGATGAATTTGCATTATTTGATGGGATAAAGGTTCTGCCCCTGATGATGCTAGATATTGATATAAAGAACCATTTACTCAATACTTATGAAAAGATTCACAATGTTTTACCTGTCGTTTTTTGTTGCCTTATTGATGATGGCTGCCAACAATGACGGGAGTTTTTTCCTCAAATTCCAGGGACAGCAGATTACCACTGAAAACGTTATCGACCGCTTCTCTCAATGGTTTAACCTGCCAGCAGGAACCGAGTGGCGAGAGGTGAGCCGCAGCATTGACTATATGGGTATGGACCGTATCGTTTACCGCCAATATGTGGACGGAGTAGAGGTGGAGCACTCACAGGTGATTGTCCATGCACTGAACGGAATGTTGCGCTCGGCCAACGGCATGATAATGGAAAGCCAGCGCACACCAGCCAAGTTGCGCACGCAAAGCAATAGCAATGCCGATGTTAATGGAAAACTGCTGTTAGTGAATACCATCAATGGCTACCGCTATGCTGTCAAGGAGTACTCTGCCACTAATAATGAGTGGGTTTACTACGATGCCGAGACGCGCCAGGTTATCAAGCGTGTTTCAACACTCCACTGCTTTGAGGAACCGGTAGGCACCATGACAACGGTGACAGGCAATGGCTTGTATAGTGACAATGTGGAATTGGACGTTGTGTCAGGCGATGACGGCATCACCTATCTCTACGACAAGGCACGCAATATCCACACTTTGAATGGGGCTTATATCAAGAGCTATGAGCAGATGATGATGGAAGGTATCGCATTTGACTATTTCCCGCAGGGCAACTTGCCCGACAACCCATTTGAAGCAACCGGGGAGGATCTTTTTCAATGGCTTTATATGGTGCAAACATTAGCACAGAATAATGGGCTCGAGCATTTAGAAAATTATATTCAAGATTTCACATCCTATATCACTAGCCCTAATGGTGAGTTCAAATCTTTCATGATAAGCACAATAGGCGTCTCAAAAGTGACAGTTCCTGATAGTGAGGGCAACCTCATTCCTATTGTCCCAACCCAGAATGACTCTGTGTTATTAAGCCTTCGTTACGGAACTGACTTGACAAACATCAGCAGTGGTGTGATTGGCGACATGAAGATTTCCCTGTACGAAGTTACGACTCCTATAGACATGACCCCGCTAACAAGAATTATTCCCAAAGAAGGAGTTACAATCTCTCTAGCACTTGAAGCGGGCGATGTGTTAGCTGTCACTTCTTTTGTTCCCGATGATAGCGGAATCTTTGAGTTTGAGAACGAACGCATTAGTTTCACCTTTACCTATCAGCCTGCTGGCGACCCAACCGTTGACGCGCATTGGGGTATGGGTAAGACGCTTGATTTCTACGAGGATGTGTTTGGCCGTAAGAGCTATGATGGCAATGGAGCGCCGGTTTACAATATCATCTATTTGGGAGACCAGGTTTTCAACAGCATTCTTTCTGTACGCCCAACCAATGCGGCGGCATTGGCAACACAGGCTCCCTATCCCATGTTTTACGGTATGGGTGGAGGTGGAATGAAGCCCGTTGTTGAGCTCAGCGTGATGGCTCATGAGTTTACACACATAGTTACTGGAGTTACATCCCATTTGGAATATGCTGGCGAGGCTGGAGCTTTGAATGAGTCTTTTTCAGATATCATGGGTATCAATGTCAAGAAATATGTGTGCAATACCCCCGACTGGTACATTGGTGCTGATGTGATTTACGGATACACCAATATCCGAGACATGTCCAACCCCAAAAACGGTAAGGACGGGAGTACTCCCGACCCCGACACCTATGAAGGAGAGAACTGGGTGAATCCTAATGATTACAATAACGACAAGGGTGGAGTACATGCCAATAGCGGTGTCCAGAACAAGTGGTATTACTTGCTCACTGAGGGTGGTAGTGGCACTAACGACAATGGCTATGAGTATTCCATGGAAGGTATAGGCATTGAGAAATCACGCCAGATAGCATATCTCACCCTCACCAGCTATGCCGCCGAGCAGAGCAACTATAAGAGCATTAGCGAGGCTTCGATAGAGGCCGCAAGCGTACTGTTCGGCGACGAGAGAGGTCAGGAAGTCCAAGCGGTTATCGATGCCTGGAAGGCGGTGGGAGTTATCGACCCTAGCGACATGATGGATATACAGGATGTTGTCGTGACCGAAGACGCTGTTGACCCCTACTACTATGACCTGCAGGGACGCAAATACATCAGCACACCCACCACCAAGGGTATTTATATCCACAAAGGTCACAAGGTCATCATCCGCTAAACCACAAGCTCACGCTCGCATTAGAGGTGTTGCAGCTCTCTAAAACAAGAACGCTCCTAAGTGGGTGTTCTTGCTTTTTTGTTGCAGTTCGTTTTCCATGCGGGAGGTTATAGCTGCGAAGAAGAAAGAGATAAGGTATTCATCGGTGCCCTCGCTGCGAATTTTGCGAAGGGCGTCGATATAGGCTGCTCGGTCCTTTATGTCGATGATGATGAGGGGATGACCGCAATGTAGCATAATCCAGTTGGAGAGAAGTCGGCCAGTGCGTCCATTGCCGTCACGGAAGGGATGCAGGTACTCAAAAAATCCATGGAATCGTGCTGCCACAACCACCGGATGTATGTCACGATTCAATGCCTTGGTGGTTGATTTCATCAAGTTTGGCACTCGCGAAATCAGTTTCTTGTGGTCGCCAAACACGGTGTCACCTGCTGCCATGTCGCAAGTGGTATATTGACCAGGCACAGCGTCAGGCACACGGTAGGCGAGCGTGTTCTCGGTCACCAAGCGGTTGGTCTCTTTAAGTAACGTTTCATCAAAAGGAGCATCGATGTGATGGGTGATGTAACGGAATGCCCTGAAATGGTCGGCAATCTCGGTGCATTCCAGCAATGACCTTCCCACAGGAATCATGCCTAATCCTTTCTCTTGCAGCACACGAGTGTCGTCAAGAGTAAACGAGTTGCCCTCAATGGCGCAGGAGTGGCACGAGAACAGCACTTCGTGCCAATCAAGATAGTCCTTTGCTGACATCTTCCTGACAATGCGCTCCTCGTAATTGGCACGCACCCGCTCATAACGCTCTATCTCCTTCTGAAACATTCTTCTGAAACGATTAATATGCTGCAAAGGTACAAAAAAAGATTTTCTTTCAAAAAAATAAATTGATTAATTGTGGTGGCCTGTGTGTCCATAGATGGAAAAGTTGCGTTGACAACGCAACAAACGGAACAGGCGGCACGTGTCATCGAGACAGGTGCCACCTAACGTTACTGTACTTTGAGATTTTTTATTATTTCTCGCTCACAACCGAGAACTCACAACTGATAACTGACAACTGATAACTGAAAATCACATTCTCGCTTTCTGCTTGTCGCCGGCACCAGAGCCGCGGTAGTTGCTGCGAGTGGTGTTGAATTTCCAGGTGAGGTCGAGCATGAAGGTGCGTCGGGCGGGATTAATTGCAGTTGTTTCGCGTGGACCAAAGACCGTTACTCCCGTTTTGTTGGTGTTGAAGATATTATCACAACGAGCGTCAATGGTCAGAGTGCCGAGTCTGTGCAGGTTGAAATCGCGCTGAACGCCCAATGTCACACCGAAAGGTGCGTGGGTGACGCGGAAGTTGTCGTGGTCGCCTTTAGAAAGCAAGTGCATTGAGGCGTTCAGTCGCCAGTCATGAGGCAATTCAATATCGTTATTCCAAAAAAAGTCAACAATGGGGTGATTCAGTGTGATGATAGAGCCATCGGCACATAGAGTCTTATAGTTCTGGAATAATATCATAAGGTTCCACATGGGATGCCAGCAACCTATCACGGGTCGCAGCGATGGGTTGATAGCAAGGCGGTTATAAGCCTCTTGGGTGTTGATGGGCCTAAGAAGGCTCACCAATGGGTCTTCAGAACCTGGATAAGGCTCGGTCGATAATGTCTCGCTGTCTTTGATGCGGGCGTAGCTAATGCTGAGGTTCATCCATTTGTAGGCACTGTTGAGCACGAGGCTGTGAGTGTAAGTTGGCTTCAAGTACGGGTTGCCGCTCTGGTAAGTGTAGCGGTTGATATATATTGTCGAACTGGTGAGGCTGCTATAGTTGGGGCGCTCGATGTCACGACGGTAGGAGAGCGACACCTGAACGTCTCCTATAGGCATCGAGATTACAGCTGTTGGGAACCAGTCACCGTAGTTGCGACACACCTCATCCTCGCGAACTCCAAAGTTGAAATAATCGTTGCTTAGTTGCTCATAGCGTAATCCCACTTGAGCAAACACTCTCCCAAAAGTTCTGCCATACTCTACAAATGCAGCAGTCGAAGACTCGTTGATTTCGGTGTCGGTCGCCTTCACTGGTACGGCATCGGTAGCAGTGAAAGAGTAGGCGTCGGTGCGGTGGTTGTGTGAGTATTCGCCACCGAGCGACAGGTTGCCGTTCCACACTAGATAGGAGATGATGAGTTTTGTTGCCCAGAAATCGTTGCTGCTGCTGGTGTTGCTCTCTACGAAACGATTTGTTGCGGTGCCGTCGGGTGCTGTGGTGGTCTCGTCGGTGCTTCCTGGTGTCTCGGTTTTGTCGAAGAGTCCGTCAATGTTGAAATCAATTCCAAGGTTACCCACTTTGCCGTTGTAATAGGCGTTGAAGATATGCTTTTTGAAACCCTCGTCTTGCCAGATATTGCTCTTGGAGTGCTCAATTAAGCTGCCGTTCTCGTAGCTGTCGGTCAACATCGTGCCACCCCAATCCATGCCAGGCCGGCGGTCATATTTGTAAAAGGCTCCAAAGCTATGATTGTCGTTCACCATGTAGTTGATTTGCAACTGAGGCGACCAACCTTTTATCACGTATTTTGAGTCCTGCGACATGAAACTCTCATAACGTTCGGGACCCACAAAGTAGGTGATGGTGTTTTCCTGTAGCGACTTGCTGTGACCGTAGCGTCCCGCCCAGAACGAGGCGGTGAGGTCAAGCCCGCCAGTGCGGTAGTTCATGTCGAGGTTGTTGGCGATAGTATATCCATATTGGTACATACCATTCAGGTTGTCCTGGAAGCTGAATCCCTCGCCTTGCGCTTTCTTGAGCTGGATAAGCACCACCGCCTTGGTCGAGGCGGCATAGCGTGCGCCGGGGTTCTGGATAACATCGACGTGCTGAATCTGGTCGGAGCGCAGGCGCGAGAGTTCATTCATGTCCTGAACTTTACGGCCGTTGATATACACCTCGGCATCGCCACGTCCCAGCACCTTCACGGCACCGTCGCGTTCAGCTTCGAGCGAGGGCACTCGTTTCAGGGCGTCGCTCACGGTTCCTGCTTTCTCAAGGATGGTGCCCTCAATGGTGGTGCGCATGGCGTTGCCTTTGACGCGTGTCTTGGGCAGCTTGCTCACCACTACCACCTCGCCCAGGAGAGTGGCTTCGGGCTGCAAGGTGATGATTCCTAGGTCCACTTCACTAGAGTTGATATACATTGTCTGGTAACCTATATAGGAAATCTTTACCAGCCCGCCGTTCTGCAGAGCGGTAAGTTTAAATGTTCCTTGCTCGTCGGTGATGCCGCCCTGCACGTATGCCGAGTCGGGCATCGATAGCATCACTACATTCACAAATGGCATTGGTTCGCCATTCTCGTCAATCACTTTGCCGTTAACATCGGGAACTTTTGCTCCTATAGCACTGGCAGTCATGACTACCATCATCGCGGCAATAAGTGCAGTTGTTTTTAGAATAAACTCTTTCATTTTTTTACCTTATTTTTAGATTATAGGTGGGTTCTATAAATACGTTTTTTGAGCCGCATTGAGGGCAGAACCCTGTTTTG
>CALDIG010000208.1 GCA_937904375.1 uncultured Prevotellaceae bacterium | reverse complement strand
ACCGGCAAGGGCGAGACTTGGGGTGGCTCTATCCTCCGTCCCGAGGCTACCGGTTTCGGTGCTCTTTACTTTGTTGAGCACGTGCTTCGCACCGCTGGTAAAGACATCAAGGACAAGAAGGTTGCTCTCTCAGGCTTTGGTAACGTAGCTTGGGGTGCCTCTATCAAGGCTACCGAGCTTGGCGCAAAGGTTGTTGCCATCTCTGGTCCTGACGGTGTTTGCGAGATTCCCGAAGGCATCACCAAAGAGATGATCGACTACATGCTCGTGATGCGTGCTTCTAACCGCAACAAGGTTCAGGACATGGCCGACAAGTTCCCCGAGAAAGCTAAATTCACTGCCGGCAAGAAGGCTTGGAGCATTCCTTGCGACATCGCTCTGCCTTGCGCATTCCAGAACGAGCTTAGCGAGGACGACGCTAAGGAACTTAAAGCTAACGGCTGCTGGTGCTGCTGCGAGGTTTCTAACATGGGTTGCCAACCTGGCGCTATCCACTTCTTCCAGAAGAACGGCGTTCTCTTCGCTCCTGGCAAGGCCGTTAACGCTGGTGGCGTAGCTACCTCTGGTCTCGAGATGACTCAGAACGCTGCTCACCTGAGCTGGTCGGCTAAGGAAGTTGACGACAAGCTGCACTGGATTATGGAGAACATCCACGAGCAGTGCGTGAAGTTCGGTACTCAGGCCGACGGCACTATCGACTACGTGAAGGGCGCTAACATCGCCGGTTTCATGAAGGTTGCTCAGGCTATGCTCGAGCAGGGTGTTATCTAATCGCAATATCATAAACTGATATCACAATAGATAATATATTGAAATGCCCATCTCAATGTGAGGTGGGCATTTGCATAATTAGTGGAAAAGAATTACTTTTGCAGCGAAAATCATAAAATCAAGTATTATGAAGAAATTTTTATTTGTGAGCATTATTGCTCTGTTAGGCATTTTCTCAATGAATGCCGAGAAAGGCGAGAAGGCGTTAGGAGTACAGTTCGACTACGCGTCAAAGCACTCAATGGTAGGTCTTGGTTTGAATTTCCAGTATGAGTTCATCAACAACGTTCGCATCGAGCCCGAGTTTATCTACTACTTCAAGAATGAGGGAATAGATGCGTTCAACGTCAACCTCAATTTCAACTACCTCATCCGCACCAGCAGCAAGTTTGCCATCTATCCTCTAGCAGGCTTCTCTTTTGCCCGGGTTACCCCCGAAGGTTTTGATGGCGTGAACCGCTTTGGCGCCAATATAGGTCTCGGCTCAGAGTATTCTTTGAACGATCACTTTGCTTTCTATGTAGAGCAGCGTTTCCAGATTCTCAAAGACATGAACCAGAGCGTCACCTGCCTAGGACTGAAGTACAAATTCTAACCGCAACAACATAAAAAACAGAGCCGCGACATCTCAAGGTGTCGCGGCTCTTTGCATTGTGTGTGGTCAAGCCTTAGAAGTCAAGACCGTCTTTCTCCTTGCTCACGTTGCGGAAGTACAACTTGCCGTCCTCATACTCCTTAGTGGCGATGAGTGTTGATTTTGGCAGTTTCTCATAATATTTCGAGATTTCGATTTGCTCGCGGTTCTCAGAGATTTCCTCTAGGTTGTCGGTCTTCTCGGTGAACTCTTGGAGTTTCTTCTCCAGGTCATTCTTCATGTCGGCCGAGATTTGGTTGGCGCGTTTGCCAATGATAGCCACTGTCTCATAGATGTTGCCTGTTTGCTCTGCGAGGTCAATCAGGTCGTGAACAGTTGTGTTTTGTGGAGCGTTTGATTTCTTGTAGTCGATAGCCATTGTTATATATTATAATAGGTGTTTTTATTAAAATTACTGAATGTTATGCGCTCATCGCTATTTCCGGTTTAAGAATTTGTCGGCAATCTTAAAGATGTTGTCGGCTTCTTTACGGTTCTCGCTGTTGGGGAAGTCGTTTATGTAGGCATAGTACTCATCAACGACTGTGCGGTAGCGTTCTTCCTTCTTCTCGTCAACACTCATCTGAGCTTCTTTAAAACGCGACTTTAAGATGAGCAGTTCGAGTTTCTCTTTATACTTGCTGTAAGGATAGCTCTTGATGGCATTCTTGGCGGTGATTACCGCACTCTCGTAGTTGTTGCCCATGTAGCTGCCTAGATTGTAGTAGAGTTGTGCGTTTTCCAATTCTTTGAGCACCAGCTTGTCTTGCAATTCAAAGATGGCATTTTGGGCTATAGCCACCTTGTCGCTCTTGGGGAAATAGTCGAGAAATGCCTGCAGCTCCTCGATTGCTTTCAGTGTCTCGCTCTGGTCGAGCTGTGGCTCGGGTGAGTCGAGATAGTAGCCATAACCGGCATAGAAGCGTGCTAACTCGGCGAACTGTCCCTTGGGGTACTGCACATAGTACTGCCTGAAATATGCCCCCGAGTTTAGATAGTCGTGATTCTCATAGTAGCTTAGCCCTAACAGATAGAGGCATTCCTCTCCTTTCTCTGTCCCCTTAAAGATGGGCACAAGGTCGGCTAAAATGGTGTAGGCTTGAGTGTATTTCTTGTTCTCAAAAGCCTGCTTGGCATAAGTGTATTTATAATTGTAATCGCTGCTCTTCATCACTTTGCTGTATTCTCCACACGAACAAAGCAACGCAACCAGCGACAATATTAATAATAAGCGGCGTGTCATTTCAGTTATTTGCATATTTAGCGTGCAAAGTTACACATAATTCACCACATAGCAAGTCATTTTAATGTTTTTTATATCAGTTTTGAGTTTTGAGTTTTGAGTTTTGAGTGGAGAGGTGAGAGCCCTTAACATTCAACTCTAAACTCTAAACTCTCCACTCTTCACTCTCCACTCTCCACTCTAAACACTTTCTAGAAGTTGTAACCTATGTTGATAGAGAAGGTGTGGTTCTTCATGCTGTTGTGATTGAGTGCCCTCAAGCGCTTACCGTTTACGTTAACCAATCCTCCGTCGTAGTTGAAGCCAGCGAAATACTTTTTGTTGAAGGTCACGCCAACGCCAAAAGCGATGCCCATGTCAAATGGGTTGACATAGTTGCTGTTGTTGTCGTTGATATTAGCCACACCAAGAATTTTCACCTCGTCGCGGTCGGCTTGACCAGGGTCAAGCATTGAAGTTCCATCATTGTCATCCATTGGAGTGATGTAGATAAACTTAGGATTGCCAGTGAGCACAAGCGAGCCGAGTTTCTCTTTCTTCACATCGTTATGTATATAGGCCTTGCCTCCTATGCCGTAGGCGATGTTGTCCCAGTTGACGATGGCCGCCAGCTCCGCCTCCGGCAGGGCCTTGCGGGCGTAGGTGAAGATGGAGGGATATCTGACGTCGCTGGAACGCTCGTTATCGGACGTGCTGTCGTTGGTCATCTTGTGCTGCAGATACGAAACACCAGTCAGCATGGCGCCCCAGTTCTGGGCGCTGGTGGTGATGGTCTCCGCCCGGGCGGTGTAATCCACCGCGCCGTCGGCAAAAATGCGGTCAAAGTTGGGCGTTTCCGCGTCCCGGAAGAACCGGCCCGCGCCGTCCACGCCGATGATGAATACGTGCTTGTACGCGCCGAAGGAACTCTCCGCTTCCGCGGCAAAGGCCGGGGCGGCGCACAGCGCCAGCATGGCGCTAACAAGCAGTACGCTGAGAATCTTTTTCATGTTGTCTTCTTCCTTTTTTTTGT
>CALDIG010000207.1 GCA_937904375.1 uncultured Prevotellaceae bacterium | reverse complement strand
AACTGATAACTCACAACTGATAACTCACAACTGATAACTCACAACTGATAACTCACAACTGATAACTCACAACTGATAACTATGTCAAACTACAACTATCTCAAAATCGACTTCTACGGACAGTTCAATGCCGACACGATACACAAGCTCACGTATCCCGAGCCTTTCAACCCCATGGGTTCCTCGACGCAGCTGTGGCTCAACCCCATCACCGACCCGCGTGTCATCCGCACGCTGTTCCCCATGGCGAAATATGGCTACCGTGTGCACCGCGACAGCAACGGCACCTATTTCTCCTACCTCACGCGCTATGAGCGTGACGCGCGCCAGGGATATGTCGCCATCACTGTGATGATAAGTGCTCAATATGAGTCGCTCATCAACGGCAAGGCGATTTTCAACCTGCTCAACCTGCTCAAGACCAATGTCCTCGACACCGACAATATCACCGCCGAGGGGGTGCAGCAATGCCTCATCGCCAGCCAAATGCCCACCACCAACGTCGCCCCACCGCGCATCTCACAGGTGCAGAACCGCAGCCAGCAGGCGTTTCGCGTGTATGGCTCCAACGAGGAGCTTTACGACATCTTCCAGTTCCCTAAGCAGGCAGAATATGACCAGTATGGCGAAGTGTTCCTTATCAACAAATTCTGGTGCAACAACACCGTGCCAGGCGTGGCGTTGCTCACCTCGCCCATCATCAAGACCTATAGCGTGACAAAACCCGACAATGTGAAGTGCGACAGCACCACGCAAACCGGCAAGACGCTAAACATCATCTACAACAAGCCTGGCTACGCACCATTGACGATACCTCTCACCATCAATGGCGTTAACAACCAGTATGTGCGCTATGATGGCGCAAACATCACCATTCTCACCCCCGACGACCTGCCGTTCAAGCAACGCATGAACGTGAAGGTGAGGGTCAATGGCTACAGCTACAACGACAGCACGGTAAGAGCCTCGGTGGGAGGCGTGCCATTGCACTACTCCAGCCAGCTAAGTGCCTACACTGCCGATGTCACTAAGGAGACGCTCTCGGAAGGTGACATCAAGGTAGTGGTAAACGTCGATGACCCCTTGCTCGACCCTAGCGGCAAGTCGCAGCGGCGCGCGGCAATCTTCAAGTGGATGGTGCCCATCCTCGCCTTGCTCCTGGGAGCGGCGATAGGGGCTGGTGTCACCTGGTTCTTGATGAAAGACAACAACCAAAACAGCGACAACGAGACTGCCGAGGAGCAAACTCATGTCGCTATAGACAGAGACTCTACCGAGCTTGCCAACCAGAATATCGACATCAAGTACATGAAAAAGAATAACACGTGGGTTATCGACAGCCTCAAGTCAGAGAAATACAAAGATTTTGCCAAGGCAATCAAGAATGGCGATGTCAATAAAATTTTGAAGGTCACCGAGGAGCTCAGAAAGCATAGCCAGAACAACCAGTCCATCAATGGATATTTGCTCAAGACACCCGAGCTTATCTCTCAGAATCTTGATAGTGCCAAGGTTGTTTTGAAGAACCTTGACCCTAAGAGCAATATCATCGACTTAGTTAGAATTAATAATGAACTAAGTTCTAAAATCAACAGTCATCCCAGTCAATCTGAAGAAGAGCCAACTCCCAGAATAGGAAATAGAGCCGAAGATGGTGGTGGCGATTTTGGTACTTCAAGAGACCACCATCATCACAGAGTCAGAGAAAATAACGGCAGCGGCAGAGGAGATGCACATGAAAGTTCGCAACCTAATGGCATTCATAAACCCGACACTGAAGACTTGTTAGGTCCAGATTAATCCCACTCTATCATGATAAAGGCACTTAAAATAGGACTAATAGCATTATCCGCCTTGTGCATCGGGTTACTGATTTGGTTCACGCTGCTATATCACGACAACGACATAAAGAAGGTGAACATCAACGACTCCTATTTCACCGCACACATCAAGTCGAATGTCGATAAGCAGATCACCGCCGTGAGTTCCTTCGATAGCATAATGTACTCCTTCAACTACATGATGCAGGAAGTGGGTGATGCCGCCTACCTCGAGAATATCAATGCCGACGAAGTTGAGAACTGCCGCAAGCTGCTCGCCTATGGCTATTCACCCAAGCTCATCAACTATGCCCAAGAGAGCTTTAAAAAAAGCGAGTGGGACGTTAGTGTCATCGACACGTTGCGACATGAGGCTCGCAGTCTCATCGATGCCGGCATCCTGCCTAACGACTCTCACGACTTGCCTAAGCTTAATGACATCATCAAGACGGTTAACGACTATCATGCTGCTGTCGCCGCGACAAAAGTGGGAAGCATCACTACAGTAGAAGCCGCCAACGCCGCCATCGCACGCGCCAACTCCTTCAAGCGGGCACCTCTCACCAACTGCACCAGCCTTGTCGCAGCACTCAACGCCGTGCCCGATAAAGCTAAGACTTCGCTCGCCAATAACATCGCCGCTGCCTGCCAGCATCGCAGTGCCGGCATCGACGACTTGCTGGAGCGCATCAGTAAATATGAGCGGCATTTTGGTTCCAACTCTCAACTGGCACAAGAGAAGTTTCGACTGAAAGAAGCTAAGCGTAAAGCCAGTGAACGTGCGGTGAAAGACAGAATCAACAGCAACAACAACGACTATGAGGATGAAGAACTTGAGTAACATATTGTTCATCTCGATGCTGGCATTGTGCCTTGTGCCACCGCAGCGAGCGGTGGCACAAGCGAGCAACAGCGCTACCTACATCAGCACCACCAAGCAGCACATCAGTGCCCTTAACGACAGTATCGACAAGTACTGCCGCGACTCGGTAGAACTAGCGGCAAAATTCAATCAAGAGGATGCCGACAGTGTGGTTCTCAACAAGCAGCTTAACACCATCCACATCAAGTGCGACGACATGCGCGAGCTGAAGGACATCGCCATCTTCAAGGAATGCCTGTACATCAACCTCAAGCAACCCTACAACGACACTATCATCACTGCGCTGAGACCCTTTGCCCAGGAGACCTTTTTCAAGAGCTACCAAGAATTTCAGGAGCCTTATCTGCCCATCATCGACAACTACGGCACCTACACCGACTCGCTCTACACCGTGATGCGCGACTGCTACAATAACTACTGCCGCAAGGCGGGATGGCAACACTTGCCGAGCGACATCCTCAGCTATGTGCGTCACCGCATCACCAGCCAGGAGTATTACAGAATGTATTACCTGCGCAAAGACAAGGTGAACAGCCCGCACCTCAACGACATTATAAGCGAGTACCTAAAGCTGCTCGAAAACGGCTTTACCAATTGCAAGAGTCAATATATCAAACTCATGACCAAGCTCAGAGGCAAGGCTCCAAAAACCAAAAAGCTAAGCAAGAGTGCTCCAGCCGATGAGAACACCGGTCAAGAAGAAAAACAAGAAGAGAAACAAGAAGAGAAACAATAATATCAACACACAAAACACAACATTAATTATAGAACCCACCACAAGGATTTACGATTATGGAAAAGAACATTGAGAATAAAAATATACCCCCAAAGGCGGTAACACCGAGAACCGAAGAGGAAAGACGCAAGCGCCGACAGGCGTGGATGTGTGGCATTCTTGCTTTTCTTAACCTCATAGCACTGGCTCTGCTCATTCTGCTGCCCTTCAACTGCAAGGGTTCACACCATCACCACAACGATGACGACACCGACACCACAGTTGTCATCGACTCCACAATCCATGTGCGCGACACCACTCGAGTTGTGGAGGAAGAAGAGGATGTGAGCGACGAAATGGACCGTGAAGTAGGTGATAGAGGTGGCGATGTGGATGCCTTCATGCGGTTTACCATCATGTGGAACGAGAATGGGAGAGACATCGTGGACCTCGACGCTCATGCCGAGGAACCCTCAGGAGCTCACATCTACTTCCATAGCTACCGTTACCCGCAACGCACACGCTGCGGTGGCCAGCTCGATGTGGACATGCAGAGCCCTCGCACTAAGGGTGTAGAAAACATTTCTTGGCCCAGTGCCAACCAGCTCATGGATGGCGATTATGAATTCGGTATCCACAACTTTGACAACGGTCGTTTCGGCGAATGCAACGTCAAGCTCATCGTGGGCAACAAGTCGTTCATATATAAAGTGGGACATTTCAATAATAGCCACCCTCGCTCCGAAACGATATATCCCGACGACATCAAACCTATCGCCGTTGTCACCATCAAGAACCATCAGGTGGAGAACATCAGGCACATTCAGCGACCCGTCTCAGAGTGATAAGACACATATATCTAAAACATTACATAACATTATGAAATGCATTAACTGCTATCGAGAGATTAATGCCGGCAACAAGTTCTGTAACTACTGCGGCACCATGCAGCCACTCGACAGGGAAGCCTACGAGAGAGAGCACCCCGAACTCGCCACTGCAATGACCGACGAAGAGATTCACCGATTGGCACAGACACCGGTACCGCACAGTCACGGCACCGCCGTGGCACCACCACAGGCACCTATCGTGCCTGATGGGGCAGCACACACTATCAGCTATCAGCAAGAGGAGCCTGTGGAGCCGCAGCCACAAGTCCCCGATGACCCCGGCGTAGAGATGATGCAATGTCCCGAGTGCGGAAAGATGGTTGCCGCCAACTCCAGCTTCTGCCAGTATTGCGGCTGCCAGTTTGTGACACCCTCCGCACAAATTCAGGAGGAAGGACACATGACAGCCATGCCGGCAGCCATGCCACACCACGAGACTAACAATTATCAACCCTATGTCAAGCCTACGAAGACTGGCATGTCGGGCTGGGCAAAAGCTCTGCTCACTCTGTCGATAATCCTGCTAGTGGGTGCTATAGGCGGATGGGTATATTATTTCTTCTTCTACAACAAGGTGGAGAAATTAAAGCCCGATGTTGAGCTGGTGAAGTTCTCACGCAAGGGTGGCGACAAAACGGTAACTATCACCACCGACGCCAAAGAGATTGAGGTCGCTAAAAAACCTGATTGGGTAACGGTGACAGTTGGCGACGGAGAGATAACCATCAAGTGCCAGCAACTAGAGACCTACGAAGACCGGGAGGGAGTCATTAAGCTTACTGCCGGCGACAAAGAAGCCAAAATCACCGTTAAGCAAAGCTCCAAGGCAACCTATATGCGTCTCTCGCAAGACATAATCAGAACTGGTTACAATGGTGAGGAGGTGGTTATCGACATCGACACCGACGGCGACCCGGCAACCATCGAGTATGACGTTGAGAACCCTGTGATGTGCATTATTAGCGACAAAACAACTTCGGGGTTCACTCTAAACATCGAAAATAACGAATCTTACTCGGTAAGGCAAGGCTCCATCACCATTAGGAGCGGCAAGCTGGAAAAGACAATAATCATTGTCCAAGCAAAAAAATGCGGCTACTGCGATGGCACTGGCAAAGATTTATGTTCTTATTGCAACGGCACAGGCCGAAAAGATTGCACCTATTGCACTGATGGAGAAGTGTATGAAGGCTATAACTATGAAACTGGTGAGTCTATTTACAGCAAATGCGTTGAATGTGGTGGACGTGGCGACAAAACTTGCGAG
Organism: uncultured Prevotellaceae bacterium; assembly: GCA_937904375.1. Taxonomy (GTDB): domain Bacteria; phylum Bacteroidota; class Bacteroidia; order Bacteroidales; family Muribaculaceae; genus Sodaliphilus. Next base: position 36,015 of record CALDIG010000207.1, on the reverse strand, counting down.
TCGTGCAACGGACGAGGCCACAACACCTGCGAAGAATGCAACGGCACTGGAAATAAATTCTCAGATGATTAGATATTGAGTCCTCTTGAAAGAATAAAAAAACAACGAATTAAACTAATGTCAACGATTTTTAGTTTTCTGATATTCAACTTGTTGAATAAGTCTTCTTTTAAATAAAATGTTCACGCTCGTAATAACTTGTGCAAGCTGTAGGGTCAGGGCATGCCCTAACCGCCGTCTCGCCTCGCCGCAAGCATAGCCGCCTTGCTCATCATGGGCACGGCATGCCGTGTCCCTACCCACGCAAGTGGAGCTGACACACAGCACTTTAATATGGTTTAACATCACAATATAAACTTCTAAATTATGAAATGCATTAACTGTAACCAAGAGATTGATAATGGCGCAAGATTGTGCCGGTATTGTGGAGCGGCACAACCCTTCAACCCAGTAATCAACAACAATGCGGCAGCAACTCCCGAACAACTGCCACCACTACCTGGGGCAACTCCAGAACAAGTGTTGCCGGTTCCCGAAGCAAGTTCCTACACGCCCAGTCCTCAGATGCCTGAAAGCGATCCAAACTCTACTACACCACTTTCGGACTATGACAACAATCCCGAACAACCCTCCATCGAGGAGAAGAAACCCAAGAAAAAAGGTATGTCGGGACTCACTAAAGCTCTTATTGCTCTGGCGGTGCTTATAGCACTTGCCTGCGCTGCCGGAGCAGTATATTATTTCTTCTTCTACAACAAGGTGGAGAGACTTAATGCAAAACCCGATAAAGTGAAATTTGACCGCACAGGCGGCAAGAAAAAAGTTAAGATTAAAACCGATGCCAAGAAGTTTGAAGTTACTGACTGCCCCGACTGGCTTGACGTTGATATCGATGACGATGAGATTACCATCAAGTGCGATTCGCTGGAGCATGGCGGTAAAGACCGCAAAGGAACCATCGAAATTTCTGCCGGAGCCAAAACTACCACAATCAAAGTAGTACAAAGCTCCGACGCAAGCTATATTGACGTCACAAGCTATGAAGCAATTGGAGCTGGAGGCGGTGGTGGGATTTTTGAAGTTTCTACTGATGGCGATGTTGAGAATTTTGATATCAACACCGATGTCGATTGGATAGAGGCCAGCCCCGCTAGAGACAATGGAATAAGTTGGTATGTTCGTCGTAACGATTCGAGCTATTCAAGAACCGGCACCATCACTATCTCGAGTGGCGACACCGAGGCTAGAGTAATCGTGGAGCAGGCTGGATATTGCTCATACTGCAGTGGCGCTGGAGAGGTGACATGTAGCGTTTGCTACGGTTCTGGAAAAGAGTATTACTATGGCGAATACTATCCCTGCGAAGCATGCGATGGCACAGGAAAAACCTCATGCCCCTATTGCGGCGGACCAATACAATAAAAACCAACCAAATACTTATTAATTGAATCCACTTTAATAAATATAAGCACACTAATTAAACTAATCTAAACGTATTATTTTTCTCTGATAATCAATTATCTCAAGTTTCTAAAGTTTTAGAACTTTAGAAACTTGAAGGTTAGAGGTTAGAGTTTAGCGTTTAGAGAAGAACATTTTTTCAAAATTTTCAATTTTTCACACTGATTATCCTCTAAACTCTAAACACTAAACATTAAACTTTGAGCAAGTTAACAACTTGCGAAACTTGAGTCAATTATCAAAATGATCACCACTAGTTTGTATTTTTAAAGTGGACTCACCATAAATTACTTTGAACATCGACATTGACATAAAGAAGATTTGGCAGGCATTGAAGCGCATTGTGCATAGCAATGCTGGGGCAGCAGTGATAAACGTGCTGCTCGCCTACTTGGTGTTTATGCTCTCGCGCGTGGCGTTCCTTGCCGAGAACTGGAGTGTATATAGCCCCTACCTCTCATGGAAGGGTTCGGGACAGCTGTTGCATGGTGCGCTGGTTTTCGACACCTCGGCGCTGCTCTATGTCAATGCTCTCTACCTACTGCTTGAACTGCTGCCGCTGCACCTCAAGGAGCGGCGGCGGTGGACCAGCGGACTGCGGTGGCTATATGTGGTCACCAACGGCATAGCGGTGGCAAGCAACCTGTGCGACGCGGTATATTTCCAATATACCGGTCGCCGCAGCACGGTGACGGTGTTCTCAGAGTTTGCCAACGAAGGGAATATCACGTCAATCATCTTGAGCGAATTTGTAAGTCACTGGTACTTAGTTCTTGTGATGGCAGCAATAGTGTTCCTGATGTGGCGGTGCTTCACGCGCAGCGACTACAGCGCCTATGGCAACCGCCGATGGCTCTACTACACCGCTCAGGCAGTGTCGCTGCTCGTCGCCGCTCCGCTGCTCATCATCGGAGTGCGCGGCAGTGCCACTGCCGGCACACGCCCCATCACGGTGAGCAACGCCAACCAGTATATCTCTCGACCTGTGGAGGCTGCCCTGGTTCTCAACACGCCGTTCTCGCTCATCAGGAGCATAGGCAAGAAGCCTTATATTACCCCCGACTATATGAGCCGCGACGAGATGGAGCGGGTGTATCAGCCCATTATCCGCCCTGCTACAGCCCCCGACAGCACCTGTCTAGGCAAGAAGAATGTGGTGATTCTCATCGTGGAGAGCATGGGCAAGGAATATGTGGGAAGCCTGAACCACAGTAACATTGGCGAGGATTACAAGGGCTATATGCCGTTTATCGACTCGCTGCTCACCCGCTCGCTGACTTTCGAATACAGCTTTGCCAACGGCCGCATCAGCATGGATGCCATGCCGGCGATATTGGCGGGGATTCCTATGTTTGTGGAGCCGTTCTTCCTCACTCCCGCGTCGCTCAACGAGGTTCACGGTCTGCCGTGGCATCTCAAGCAGATGGGCTACAGCAGTGCGTTCTTCCACGGAGGACACAACATCTCTATGGGGTTCAGCGCCTTTGCTCACGCCATAGGCTATGACACCTACTATGGTCTCGACGAGTATTGCGACGACAAGCGCTATGGCGGCATGGACGACTTTGACGGCAAGTGGGCGATATGGGACGAGCCGTTCCTGCAATTCACTCTCGACAATATCAACAACATGCGCGAGCCGTTCCTCGCCACCACTTTCACGGCATCGAGCCACCACCCTTACAACGTGCCCGAGAAATACGAATCCACCTTCACCGACGAGGGCGGAAACCCTATCCACAAATGCGTGCGCTACACCGATATGGCGCTGCGGCGATTCTTCGAGCGTGCCTCGCGGCAGCCGTGGTACAACAACACCATCTTTGTCCTCGTCGCCGACCACACCAACCAATCGACGCACCCGTTCTACAAGACCGACCAGGGACTATACAGCATCCCCATCATCTTCTTCACCCCCGACGGCAGCATAGCACCTGGCGTGCGCAGCGACGTGCTGGCGCAGCAGACCGACATCTCTCCAACCCTGCTACACTGGCTAGGATATACTGAATCTTATGTCTCCTTTGGCTGCGACCTGCTCAGCACACCCGCCGGGCAGACTTGGGCGGTGAACTACAACAACGGCATTTACCAGTATTTCAAGGGAGATTTGATGATGCAGTTCGACGGCGAGAAAGTGATAGCCATCTACCGCTTCAAGGCCGACCCCATGCTCCGCGACAACCTCGCCGGCAAAGTCCACGAGCAAGCCGCCATGGAACACGAACTCAAAGCCATCATCCAACAATACATGAGCCGCATGAACGAAAACCGCCTCACCATTCCGCAGTAGTCGATAAAAGAAGCACACGAATTGAAACGAATGGCTGAGCCAGCAAAGAATGGAGCAAGCTGCTAAAAATGCGTATTTACGCAAAAAAAGTAAATAAAAACTTGCGCATTCCATCACAAACACATATCTTTGCAAACAAAAAATGCGTATTTACGCAAAAAAAGTAAATATAATATGGAAATAAAGCGTGAAAGTCAATTACAAAAACTGATATCGAGCAAGCATAATGGCATGATAAAGATCATCACTGGAATGAGACGGTGCGGAAAGTCTTATATGCTATTTGTTCTTTTCTATAAGCATTTACTGGAATGTGGTGTTGACAAAAACCATATAATAAAAATAGACTTGGAAGATAGAAGAAGCCAAGTGTTGCGAGACCCAGACGCCTTGCTTGACTATATGGACAACCACATCAAAGATGACAAGATGCATTATTTCTTAATTGATGAGATTCAGCATGTTATAGACTTTGAAGATGTGCTGAACAGCTTTCTGAAAATCGATAATGTGGATATTTATGTCACTGGCAGCAACTCAAAGTTCCTTTCTACCGACATTATCACTGAATTTCGTGGGCGCGGTGATGAGATAAGGCTGAGGCCTCTGAATTTTGAGGAATTCTTGTCGGTGTGGAATGGTAGTAAAGAAAAAGCTCTAGAAGAGTATATGCTGTATGGTGGCTTACCTAAGGTGGCTACTTTGCCCAACGCAGAGAAGAAAATGGATTATCTGCGGACTATATTTGCAAAAACCTATATAACCGACATAAAAGAACGCTACAAGATTAAGAATGACGATGATTTAGATGAGTTGATTGACATTATAGCCTCAGGGATAGGCGGTCTTACTAACCCCTCAAAACTTGAGAGGACTTTCCATTCGGTAAAGCACAGCGACATTTCGCACACCACTATAAAGTCATATCTTGATATGCTCCAAGATGTGTTTTTAATAGAAAAATCCATCCGTTTCGACATCAAAGGCAAAAAATACATTGACACTCCAGCAAAATACTACTTTAATGATTTAGGGTTGCGAAATGCTCGTATATATTTCCGTCAATTTGAGGAGACACACCTCATGGAAAACCTTATATATAATGAACTTCGTTATCGAGATATTGCTGTTGACGTGGGTGTTGTGATTGTTAACGCAAAAAATTCTAATGGTGTGAGCATGCGCAAGCAACTTGAAGTGGATTTTGTGTGCAATAAAGGAAGCCACAAGTATTATATCCAATCAGCTTTTAGACTGCCAACCGCTGAAAAGCGAGAACAAGAAGTAAGGAGTTTGAATAACATCAACGATAATTTCAAGAAATTTGTCATAACCGATGATCTTATAAGCCGTTATCAAGACGATAATGGTATAATATACTTAAATATTTACGAATTCCTTACTAATCCCAATAGTCTAAACGATAATTAAAAGATGCTACCCGACAATACATTAACAAAAAAAATGCGTATTTACGCAAAAAAAGTGAATAGCGTTTCACAGTAGTCGATAAAAGAAGCACACGAATTAAACGAATTGAAACGAATGGCTGTGCATGCCACAAAATTAGTTCTAATTCGTTTAATTCGTGTGCCTTAAATCATTATTAGAGCTTTGAGAGGAAGGCGGTGAGTTGTGCTACGGCGCGGCCGCGGTGGCTGATGCGGTTCTTCTGCTCGGCGGTCATTTCGCCGAAGGCGCAATCGGCCTCGTCAGGCTTGAAGATGGGGTCGTAGCCGAAGCCGCCGGCACCGTGACGCTCGTTGAGGATGTGTCCCTCCACTTTGCCCTCAAACTGATGTGTGTCGCCATCCATGATTAAGACGATGGCGGTGCGGAAGCGCGCTGTGCGCTGCTCCATAGGCACACCGTGGAGCAGGCGCAGCACCTTGTCGATGTTGCGCTCACTGTCGTGCGCCACACCGCCATATCGTGCCGAGTGAACCCCTGGTTCGCCGCCGAGGGCATCAATTTCCAGCCCTGTGTCGTCACTGAAGCAGTCGTAGCCATAATGCTCCTTCACCCACTGCGCCTTTATCATGGCGTTTCCCTCGATGGTGGGTGCCGTCTCGGGGATGTCGTCGTGGCAGCCTATATCGGCAAGACTCAACACGTTATACTTGCCAGCCATAATCTGGCGCAATTCACTGAGCTTATGCTCATTGTTGGTAGCGAAAACTATATCTTTCATAAGTTCATATTTTTTCTAGATTTTCTAGATTATCTAGCAGACAAGGCAAACTTTGTCCCTACTTAACACTTATTACTTAACACTTACAACTTAAAAAATCAGCGTCTCTTCTTTCTTCTTGCCTAGCATCCAGGGGGCGTAGTGGTGGATGAGCCAAGCGAAGGGGAAGATGATAGCCATGACGACAAACGGAGAGACGAATTTAATCCAGATGTGGTCGTCCATAACCCCCGCATAAGTAGCTTTCTCGAGTATCACCCTGAAGAAACCTATGGTGTGGTTCTGGAAGGCGAGATATACCGTTCCGTTCATCACCACGAGCTGGATAATGCGGTTGCGGCCGTAGCGGCTGGCGAGCCACTTGGCGAGGGCGATGTAGGTGGGGATGACCATCACGCCGCAGGCAATCTTGATGGCGTTCATGCTGTTCTTCTCCTCGATGAAGATGCTAAATGCCATTACTACAAGCGAGACAATGCCCAGGGCAAGAAGGATGACCGTGCGTTGAGGTGATGAGAATTCCACCTTTGATATATAGCTTTTAAAGCTGTTGCCAAAGGCGTAGAATGGCATATAGACCATGGCGTTCCAAATGTGCCAGTAGTTCTCGAGCGGACAGTTGATAGCCGCCACCGAGAGCAGTATGCTAGCGGGGAAGAGCCACTGGCTTGGCAGCCACCGCTGCATGAAATAGAAGAGAATCTGCATCACTATCAGGCACGAGAGATACCAGAAGGTGCCCAGCACGGTGTGCGGCTCGCCCTTGACGAAATCGACGAGCGGCTGCCACCACGATACGTCGGCATCACCCAGACTCTTGCCAAACAGCAGCCACAGAGCATAGAAAACTATGAAAAATGTGACATAAGGCACTAAAATCTGCTTGCCACGATGACGGAAAAACTGCCCGAATGAGCTGTATTTGCCAATGTTGAACAGGAACCCCGAGATGCAAAAGAAGAGCGGGATGCGCAAGTTGATGATAATCTTGCCATCCATGATTGGCGTCTGCGGAGGCGTGTGAAACAGTATCACAAGAAAGATACTGAAAAACCTCACATAGTCAAGCCAGGGAAGTCGCTCTTTTTTCATTATTTTTGCTAACAAGCTGACAAGCTGACGAGTAAACAAGGCAATGGTAGAGGATAATTCTTTTGCCTCGTTAGCTTGTTCCTCGTCAGCTTGTCGGCTATACTACCACATTCACAATCTTGTTGGGCACTACGATGACCTTCTTGGGCTGCTTGCCGTCGAGCCAGCGGGCAGCGCCGTCGTGGGTGAGGGCAACCTTCTGCACCTCATCATTGGGAGTGCCGGCAGGAACCTCGATGTTGAAGCGGGGCTTGCCGTTGAAGAGCACTGTATATTTCACCATACTCTCCTTGAGGTACTCCTCGTTCCAAGTGGGCCACTGGGCGTCGCACACGGTGCCCTGCTCGCCCAACTGGTGCCACAGCTCCTCGGCGATGTGAGGTGCAAACGGCGCAAGGAGCACCACGAAGTCGCGATACACGCTCTTGGTCTTGCATTTCATGTCTTTAAGCTCATTAGAGCAAATCATGAACGCCGCCACGCTGGTGTTGTAGGAGAACTGCTCGATGTCTTGACTCACTTTCTTGATGAGCTTGTGAATAGACTTCAGCGCCTCGGCACTAGGCTTCTCGTCGATGAGTTGAAGTTCGTCGCCCTTGAAGAAGAGTCCCCACAGACGCTTGAGGAAGCGGTTCACGCCGTCGATACCGTTGGTGTCCCAAGGCTTGCTTGCCTCGACAGGACCCAGGAACATCTCATAGAGACGCAGAGTGTCGGCACCATAGCGCTCCACGATGTCGTCGGGGTTCACCACGTTGAACATCGACTTCGACATCTTCTCAATCGCCCATCCGCAGATGTACTTGTCATTCTCAAAGATGAACTCAGCATCGGCAAACTCAGGCCTCCAAGCCTTGAACTTCTCAATATTGAGCACGTCGTTGCTCACGATATTCACATCCACATGAATGGGAGTGGTGTCATAGTCTTTCTTGAGGTTGAACGACACAAACTTATTGGTGTCCTTGATGCGGTAAACGAAATTGGAGCGGCCCTGAATCATTCCCTGATTGACCAACTTGCGGAACGGCTCGGCCTCGCACACATAACCATAGTCGTAGAGGAACTTGTTCCAGAAACGGCTGTAAATCAAGTGACCTGTGGCGTGTTCGGTACCACCCACATAGAGATCAACCTGACGCCAGTAGTCATCGGCGCGCTTGCACACAAGAGCCTCGTCGTTGTGGGGGTCCATGTAGCGCAGATAGTAGGCACTCGAGCCGGCAAAGCCTGGCATGGTGTTCAGCTCCAGCGGACGGCCGTTGGCTGCCACCCAGTTCTTGGCGCGTCCCAGTGGAGGCTCGCCAGTCTCGGTGGGCAGGAACTTGTCAACCTCGGGCAGCTGCAATGGCAGCTCGCTCTCGTCGAGAGGCTGTGGCTGACCGTCCTCGTCGTAGTAGATGGGGAACGGCTCGCCCCAGTAACGTTGACGGCTGAAGATGGCGTCGCGCAGGCGGTAGTTCACCTTCACCTTGCCTATTCCCGCCTTTTCGATATATTCTTTGGTTTTGGCGATAGCGTCCTTCACTTGGAGTCCGTTGAGCTGCAACCGCTCGTTGCTGGAGTTCATCATTATGCCGTCCTTGGCATCGAAGCTCTCCTCGCTGATGTCGGCACCCTCAATCAATGGGATGATAGGCAGGTCGAAATGCTTAGCAAAGGCATAGTCGCGGCTGTCGTGAGCAGGCACCGCCATGATGGCACCAGTGCCGTAGCCAGCCAGCACATAGTCGCTGATGTAGATGGGTATCTCCTTGCCAGTGACGGGGTTGACGGCATAGCTGCCGCTGAACACACCGCTCACCTTCTTCTCGATGAGACGCTCGCGCTCGGTCTTGTGCTTCACCTCGTTAAGGTAGGCATCAACGGCAGCGCGCTGCTCGGCGGTAACCACCTGATCTACATACTCGCTCTCGGGCGCCAGCACCATGAAAGTCACGCCAAAGATAGTGTCGGCGCGGGTGGTGAAGATGAGCAACTGCTCGTCGCTGCCCACGATGGGGAACAGCATCTCGGCACCCTCGCTGTAGCCTATCCAGTTCTTCTGAGTCTCTTTGATAGAGTCGCTCCACTCGATAGTGTCGAGGTCGCGCAGCAAGCGGCCGGCGTAGGCACTCACGCGCAGGCACCACTGGCGCATCACCTTCTGCTCCACCGGATAACCACCACGAATGGAAAGTCCCTCGCTCACCTCGTCGTTGGCGAGCACGGTACCCAACTCAGGACACCAGTTCACCATAGTATTGCCCAGGTAGGCGATGCGGTAGTTCATCAGCATCTGGCTCTTCTCGGCATCGGTCATGGCACGCCACTCGTCGGCAGTAAACTCCACTTTGGCATTAGTGTGGGCGTTGCAACCCTCGCTGCCGTTTTTCTCGAAATATTCCACGAGTTCGGTGATGGGTCGCGCCTTGTCGAGAGCGGTGTTATAGTAGCTCTTGAACATCTGGAGGAATGCCCATTGAGTCCACTTGTAATATTTTGGTTCGCAAGTTCTTACCTCACGATCCCAGTCAAAGCTGAATCCTATCTTGTCGAGCTGCTCGCGGTAGCGGGCGATGTTCTCGTTAGTAGTCACCTCGGGATGCTGACCAGTTTGGATGGCATATTGCTCGGCTGGCAGACCGTAAGCGTCGTAGCCCATGGGGTGCAGCACGTTAAAGCCCTTGTGACGCTTGTAGCGCGCATAGATGTCGCTGGCGATGTAGCCCAACGGATGCCCCACATGCAGGCCAGCACCACTGGGATAAGGAAACATGTCGAGAACATAGAACTTGGGCTTGCTCTCGTCGATATCTACCTTATAGACGTTGTTTTCCTTCCAATACTGTTGCCACTTCTTCTCAATCTCGTTAAAGTTGTATTCCATATTGTGTATAATTGTTTTGTTGATTTTCATTCAAACTGCAAAGATAGTAAATAGTTGTCAGTTTTCAGTTATCAGTCACCAGTTTTTTGATTTTATTGCCTAGGCGCAGCCTATCTAAGGCGATAGCCAACGGTACAAAATAGTTTTTAGTTGTTTGACTTTGGAGATTCCCGACGGTGTAGAGTTCCCACGCGAAATGCGCCAGTACAGGGTAGGCAACATGCAGGTGTTTCACATGAAGGCTGAAGATGACAGCAAACCTATAGTGCTCTACATCCATGGCGGCGCCTACCTCAACAACTTCGAGGAACTGCATTGGAAGGCGATGGCAGAATGGGCAGAGTCCACAGGCTGCGGCATTGTGGCACCAAACTATCCGCTGCTTTACTGCTACACCGCCAGCGACGCCCATCCGCTGATGATGCAGCTATATCAACAGCTCATCAAACAGTATTCCGCCAAACGAATCATCATCATGGGAGACTCGGCAGGCGGCGGCTTCACGCTCGCCCTGGCGCAGGAGATACGCAACGACTCCATCGACCTGCCCCGCCATCTAGTGCTTATCTCGCCCTGGGTTGATGTGCTTGGAGGCGATGACGCGCTGCAAGAAAACGACACTTTCCTCGATGCTCAAGTGTTAAGGAAAGTGGGTGCTGACTGGGCTGGAGACATTGCCCCACATGACCCGATAATTTCACCTCTTTACGGCGATATGCAAGGACTTCCACCCACCGACCTGTTCACTGGCACATGGGAGATTTTCTATACCGATATCGTCAAGACCCACGACAAGATGAAGGCAGCCGGAATGGATGCACAACTGCATGTGGCAGAGAAGTTGGGACACGTCTATCCCCTATGGCCATGCCCCGAAGGCGCCCAAGCGCGCAAAGAAATAGCCGAGATAATCAAAGATTAGGACACTAATAGAAATCTTCATATTTGGTTTTGAGAACATGAACTAAGTCAAATCTGCTACTATGAGAACGACTCTATTCATCTGTAATGCTTTCTAGTGTTGTTACAAATGGAAGATACCTAATCTCACCTCGTCTTTGAGTCTTTAAGACATTAATATTGCCCAAATCTGCAGGTTGCTGTGGATTATAATCCAACAGCAGGAATTTCACAGCATCCTTTTCCATTCTCAGAAGATAATCAGACGGTATGGCATTCTTATCAACTAATGTAGGCTCTTTCTCCAACTGGTAAGCCGTGGGATTGCTCCAATAATGGAATATCAAGTATTTAATGCTCTTGTATGCAGCCAACTGTTCATTTCTAAGCATATCTTCTTTGATTCCCAAAGCTATTCTTCCAGCGGCTTCTGTTTTCTGTCGCGCACTACTACCAATAGCGTACATAAGAATCAGGTCAAGACTCCCGGCTGTCAACTCATCGCGTTTAATATTAGGCAAGTCGATGGGAATGCTGCCATAGATGAAGACATCTTCGGCAGCCATAAGCATTCCGTCATCTACAACTTGAGTAGCATAATCAACTTGCCTATTGTCGGCATTCTTCTTGAAATTCTCGGCTTGTTCAAGGATTTCTTTGAACACTTCATCGTTAGTGAATGGTGGGTATTTAGCTTTAGCAAGGGCGACAATGATAGCGACTTTCAATTCCGCCTTGATATCAGTGCGCTGTGACCAGTCGGTGTATTGCGACTTATCATCAACAATGACTTTGATTTCTTTTGCAAGAGCAATCAATCTCGCATCGTTGAACTTCGATTCAACAGTTGAGAGATTGTCATAGAAATCATATTTAACAGCTACCGACTTCAAGATGTCGAAAAACGCTTTTTCTTCAAAAGAAATACCCAAAGCATCGCTGGCAGTTTTCTCGGCAACTACATCTGAGAGAAGTTCAGCCATCTCATCAACTACCGCATCTATGATTTCATTGGCAAGCGTAGTGTTGTCGCTACGGTCATTGTACTTCTCAATAATGGCATTCAGGCGTTTGGTAAAGTCAATACCTTTGGTCTTGTTCACCTTTTTCAAGTTGTCAATCACTTGGCGAAGCAGTTTCTCCATAAGTTTGACCTTTGTGTTTTTCAGTTTCAGACGCATTAGCCGTTCCATATATTCACTGCTCAAAAGGTCAATCTCTTTCTCAGGCTTTACTCCAATCTTTGTTATTTCCTCAACTTCCTGTGAGATTAGTGCATCCTTAATCATTGAAGCAACCTTTCTGTTCATTTGAGCTGCATCGGGAGCATCGCCCTTAGTCATTTTATAGACAATGGAGCGCACAGCGATAAAAAAGTGTATATCATTATCTTCTTCCTGTGTTATCTCATCGCTGTTGCAACAGATGTTGTAGGCCGAACGCATTCTTTTTGTATGCGCCATGAACATGTCTTCCCGCTCTTTTGTTTCTTGAACAAACTCGGCTGCGAGGTTCAGGCAATTTAACTGCTCCAATGGTGCGCCATTGAAGTATAACGAATTGTCGAATTTGTGGAACAATCGTCGCAGGATATCGAGTTCATCTTTAGTCATTTTAATGGACTGCTCCATCGTTTCTACCGATGTGGCGTCCAAGTCGCCTCCGCCGTATCGCTTGAGTGCGACATTCATATTGTTCTTGATGCCGAGGTAGTCAACCACAAGACCCTTGTCCTTGCCTGGATACACACGGTTCACGCGCGAGATAGTTTGAACGAGAGTGTGTTGCTGCAATGGTTTGAAGCAATACATCGTGTCAAGACATGGCACATCGAAACCTGTAATCCACATATCAACGACAATGGCAATCTTGAAGTTGCTCTTTACTTCCTTGAACTGGTCATCGAGTTTCTTTTTGTATGGCTCGCTGTTCAAGATGTCGCGAAGCGGTTTCTCATCATCCTTGTTGGTGGTCATCACCATCATCATCTTGGGCATGGGGAAGATTTTCTCTTGCTCTCTTTCGGTGAGTTCTTCCCCATCGCAACAAGCTTTCACTTCAGTCCATTCGGGTCGCAAGGCAAGAATGGCTTTGTAAAGCGAGTAGGCAATCTGACGGTTGCTTACAACAATCATAGTTTTACCCACAACAGTCGAGCCTTCTTCAACACGGTTCTCATAATGTTGCACAAAGTCATCGGCGATATTGGCGAGCAGTTTGGGGTCGTTGAGGATTACGTCCATGCGAGTCATGGCTCTCTTGCTCTCCTCAATTTGATTCTCATTTGCCCCTTCTTCGGCGCACTTGCTATAGTATTCTTCTATCTCTTTTGCCTTCTCGCTGTCGAGAATAACTTTTGCTGCACGTCCCTCATAAACGATGCGGCGAGTTATTTCATCGTCAACTGCCTCAATCATTGTGTATCGGTCAACGATTGGACCGAACACTTCAATTGAAGCATCTATTGGAGTTCCAGTGAAGCCCACGTATGTTGCCCGTGGCAGTGAGTCACGCAGGTATTTGGCGAAACCATATTTCTTTTGAACACCATCAACGGTGACACGAATGTGCTGACCCATGCCTGTCTGACTGCGGTGCGCCTCATCACTGATGCAGATAATGTTTGCTCGGTCGCTGAGCAAACTGATGTCCTCACTGAACTTCTGAATGGTAGTAAGGAACACGCCGCCGCTTGTTCGACCTCGCAACATTTCACCTAAGTGTTCGCGGCTGTCTATCTGCATGATAGTTTCATCGCCGATAAACTTCTTGGCTTTGAGGAACTGCTTTGAAAGTTGGTCGTCAAGGTCAGTGCGGTCAGTAATCAGCACAATTGTCGGGCTGCTTAACTGCTTGCACTTCATCAGTTGACGTGTCAGGAAAAGCATCGTGAAGCTTTTGCCGCAACCAGTGGCGCCAAAGTATGTGCCGCCCTTACCGTCGCCATTGGGATTGAGATGCGAATGCTTTAAGATATTTGTGAGCAGAGAAGTAGTAGCGAAGTATTGCGGATAACGACACACAATCTTCATTTCATTGTTGCTGTCGTCAGGCAGATATATGAAGTTGTGCAGCACATCAACAAGGCGTTCTTTTCGGAACAAGCCCTGAACCATCGTGAACAATGAGTTGATGCCGTCACTGCTTCGGTCAGTTTGCTCAACTTTGCGCCAAGCATAGAAGAAATCGTATGGAGCAAATAGCGAGCCGAACTTGTTGTTCACGCCATCGCTGATGACTACAAAAGCATTGTACTTGAACAACTGCGGTATATCTAACCTATATCGAACTGTAAGTTGCGTGTAGGCATTCTCGATGGTTGTATCTTCTTTAATGGCACTTTTGAACTCCAGCACCACAACAGGAATACCATTGACATATACTATGGCATCGGGGCGACGCAAAGCATCACCGAGGACTTCCAGTTGATTGACAATGCGGAAGATGTTGTCCTTTGGATTATCAAAGTCAACGAGGTTAATAAACAGTGGCGGTTTGGTGGCATCTTGTCTTTTGATAGAGAACCCATCCATTACCAAACGCATCACAGCCACGTTGTTTTCATAGAGTCCGCCCACTTCTTGCTCCAAGCGTTTAATGGAAGTGTCAATTTCCACACTGGTAATTCCATGTTTGGAATAATGATTTTGCAAGTATGCTTTAAGGTCATCGCGCAAAAGCACATCGCTCAAGTCACGGACGATTTCTCCACCGTGGGTATATTCATAGCCCTCTTGCTTGAAAAGCTCAATAATGGACTGCTCTAATTGTTCCTCGTTGAAATGTGACATTGTCTATGAATTATTTGTCAAATATATATGCGACCTCTTTAAATACGATAGCTTTCTCCAAGAACCAATTGTATGCTTTTGCCCAGCACTCGTGCTTCTTAGGATTGATATTCGTTGTTATAAAAATTCGGCATGCCTTCTTTGCTTCTCGCCATTCCACTTCGCTATTTAGCATCTCCGAAATCTCATCCTTATGCTTTTTGAATTGCTCAAACATTTTTTTATCATCATTGATGTATATTTCCGCACCTATGCTTTGTTTTTGCGTGTTGATTGTTAATCCAACATGATATGCAGAACTGCCGATGCTCAAATCATACCAGTGTTGAGGAGAAGCTTTGCGAGATCGGAAATTGCGTATGAAATCATTGTTATCACTCATGGCCTCGTTAAATCCAGTCCAGAACTCAAGTTTAAGGAGTTCAGTATCAGAAAGTCCTTCTATTGTCTTCATTGTTTTCGACCAGTCATTGGGTTTTTCTACAATATTGAAACGTGGGGCTTTCTCTGAGTCACCAATTTGCCACAACTCAATTTCCAATAAGAAGAAACCGATATTGCTATCTGTATGTTGGTTTAACCATTCTATGGCTTGACGATGCTCATCACGAGCCCGCTTTACAACCCAGACAATCACTTCGGCACCTTTGCCAGAAGCATAGGTTATTAGTTTCCCAAGATGGTCGTGGTTGGTATCTTCCAACTGGTTCTCTATAATTATACAACGATTGGTACCAACTTCTTTCGCGAAGATATCCACATTGAAACTACCCACAGAAGATTCTCTTTCCTCCAGTTCCAATTCAATATCAATAGCGTCACTAAGCAGCGCAAGATTATCTTCTTGAGCCAACCATTTTGTGAAATCATTTGCCTCATGAGGCCATACCGACCTTAAATCGGTTATCCTTGTCATTTTACCTAACTTATCCATGTTGATCTCTGTATTTATTTTATACATGCTTTTATTAAAAGTTTTCCAAGATCAGTCACAAGATAGTAACTTTCTTTTACAGAAATAGATTTAAATGAGTGAGGCACTAATTGTTCTTCTATCCCTTTTAAGTTGTATTTTTCTCTTATTTTGTTGTATATAGTTTTATTCATGCGAGACTGTCCACTCATATCTTTCAAAATTCCCATACTCACAAAATTAGCCAAATAAGCATTAATGTTTTGTTGGAAAATCAACTCTACTTCTGAATCTAAAAGTGTCACATGGTCTAAAAGTGTAACAAAACCTTTTCCTTCTAATACATCTGCATTAAAAGTGCAATATTGAATATCTTCTTTCCCTTTCAAATAGTACAAAAGCCGTGCTTCATCTGGTGACATTCTTTCTATCATATTAACAAAAGACGGATGGGCGGTGTTTACCATATCTATATCAGAAGCATTGGCTAATAAAGTTGTAAACAAGTCCGCTATTTCTTCGTTTGTAGTATATGATAATTTCTCTATGATAGGCGTACCTATTTGGGGATGAACTTCACATCGTTTTTCTTCAGGAATCTGCTCTAACTTCTCTTTATATTCATTAAGCCGCTTTGTAAAATTCAACTTGAATTTCTCATTAAGCAATTTTACTGGCAGCAGAAATGAGGTACTGAATTCAAACACAGTCCCTAAAGCATTACCAACAGCCTTAACACTTGGTTGTGCTAAATCGTTATATACTTGACCCAAAATATTAGGAGTGGCCTTAACTAATTCTACTATTTCGTTTGCCATAATCATTCTAATTTATGAATAAATTTTATACAAATATCACAAGTCTTCAAATATTCTCAACTGATGTCTATCTGCTTCACGTTTTTGACGTTTACGCTTTCCTTCTGGTGTCTCAATAGGATTGTCATTATCGTAATATCGATTCACACTTAACACCTCGTATGATGTAATCCGAACAACTCCTTCGTTCGTCATTTTTCTATTAATGACCAGTTCGCATTCAAATGTAAATCCATTTTTAAATACTATAATACTGCTTTGTACCAGTGTCTTAAATTCAATGGACTTCATCTTAAATTGAATAACCTCACCATTATAAATACCAGTCCATTTATAATTCCCCTTCTTTAAGACAGGTGACACGATTTCTATTACAGCATTTGATTCCACATCAGGTTCTAATTCATCAGATTCTAATATATAATTATCAAAATCTTTTTTGTTTATTTGGTATTCACATGCAACTTGTCTTTTCTCATTTTCCAAGGCAATTGATACATTGGTAACCCTTGGGTATTGCTTAAGAGCAGAATAATAATTAGAACGTCTTTTAATAATAACATTTTCGTCAATTTTTAAAGCGCGTTCTTGCAATTCATCCTCTAAATTCGCCAAATCTAATTGAAGTTGTTTTTTCTCTTTTTGTCTTTTCAGTTCGGTTATTTCATCATCTTCAAATAATAATTCTATTGAATGCTTGACAATTTCTGAAACTGAAACATTTATGGGGTTTGCTATCAGATTGGAAAAAACTCCCCCTATAGCTGCAATAATTATTAAGTCCTTTATTGTTATCTCTTTTGAATTTCCCTTTATTCTCAACCAACTTCTCAACCCTCCTTGCTCTATCGGCTCAGTTTCAACCTTTACGCTAATTTTAATTTTCTCCGACAATTCTTTCAGCATAGCTAAAATCTCCCCTTCGCATTTGTTAAATATCAATGCGTCCATGGAGTGAGACTGATCTTCAAATTGATAGTGAAACTCTAAACAATTTGCGTGAAGAATAGAAGATTTAATAATATTATTCATTTTTGTCAATATTAATATTGTCCCATCTTTGTCAAAAGCAAAGACTGTAATTCAGTTAGTTTTGAGTTTTCTTTATATAGAACTATCTGGTAGTCCAGTATTGGCACAAACATAGCCTTCTTTTCATTATCGTCAAAAAGGAGTATAGGTTGTTGTGCTATCAATTCTTGGCTCAGATTTTCTTGAGCACCACCATTGGCTAATTTCTTTATATCTTCTTGGTTAGCTAATAGATGATAATACAAGTATGCGGCATCTTCTTTGTGATAGCATATCATATTACAGCATGCTTGGTTGGTCGTTGTTGCACAATTCAGATATGCTACTTGGGCTGCTGTTGCTCCATACATTGCCATTACAACGGAGCCTTTGGGGATCATTTTTGCAGAACTGTTTTCCAATCCTGCCTTGCTAATACTTTCTTCTACGTTAATTATAACATTATTATGTACTTCGCCAGATTTGAGCCAAGGATAATCATTTGTGTCCCAATATTCATTGTGATTTCTGCTTGGCGTACCTCCTGATTTCATTTCCTTACAATATTCTCCTATTGTCCCCATTCTCCACCCATTAGGCAGATTGTTAGAATCAATATTTTCAACAAAGTAATGGCGGAAGATGGTTTGCGCTGTGGCTTCAAGGCTTGCAATCAGTCGTTCGTTGTTGCGTATGCGGTTTTCTACTGCTTGATATTGCGCAACTAAATGCCGTTGTTCCTCAATGGGAGGAATAGGGATTTTCAAATTAAAAAATGCTGATTTATCTAATCCACTTCTAACATCACCATCGGTAAAAAACCAAGCATACCTATCAAAAATACTTCGTTTAAAAAGCAAAAACAAGAAATTTGGATCTATTATTTCTTTATCAATAACTTCAAAAGTAAAATATGCTGGTGAAACGATGACTGGTTCTTTAACATTATTTAGTGCTATTGGCAAGCATTCATCTCTTCCAACATGCATGAAATTACAGGCAAATTGAAGATGATTTACTACCTTATATTTAGTCAAGTCAACTCCATTAGTGTTGGCAACAGATGGCATAAAAAATTTTTGATAATTCACGCCCATTAAATTAGTAATGTCAAGATTCGTATTCCTAACATCGACCAGCCTGATATAGTTGCCTAAACGCTGATATGTTCCCATACAACTCATTACACAGATGGATTTTTAAGCGGTGCCAAAATATATCCCCTCGTCACCTTATTAATAGCAATTTCCTGTAAATAACCTTGCTGCACCAAGTTTGAAAGATCTTTTCTTGCTGTCATTGATGCTACAGAGAACCTGGACTGCACATCTCTAACAGTAATGACAAGATCTGGCTCATCAGAGAAATTCTGAAGAATTATCGCCTGCCGCTGATTGACATTGCCAGTTATCATAAACGCATTGGCAGCCTTTTTCTCCTTTTGCTTCCTTTGTATATAGTCACTTAGCTGCTGGAATGATATTTTGAGGGCACGTAAGTTATAAGACACAAAATATCCAATATCATTTTCATCGTTCTCACTATAGCGAAAGGTCTTTTCGTAGCTTTTCTTCGATTTTGCTATAACCCTTGATATAGACATGTACTCAGTGAGCCAGTATCTCTCTCTAAGCATGTACCAGTAAAACAGGGCTCGTGCTGTCCGTCCGTTACCATCGACAAAAGGATGCATAAAGGCAAGCATGAAATGGATAATGATACCCTTAATGATTGGGTGTATAAACACACGTGGATTGTCGTTATTGAACATGTCGCACAAATCCTTTATGAAATCGGGAATTTCTGCATAGGTGGGAGGAGTGTAAACAATCTCTCCCTCAATCATGTCGGCAACAACAACTTTGTCATTAGTTCTGAAACGTCCTGCATTTTCAGGATTATCCAAAGTCTTCTCGGTCATGAGCCGATGAATATGCAGAAGATTCTCTTCGGTTAAAGGATCATTCCTGTGCTGAGTAATATATTGAATGGTATTGTAATTATTAACAATCATTTGTTGAGATTTGTTTTGTGGAGCTTTGTTCTTTCTCAACATCTCTTTTGCTACAATACGCGTTGTGGATGCTCCTTCCATTTGACTGGAATAGATAGCTTCCTCCATTAAAGAACTTGCAAGATAGTGTTTTCTTTCAGCGTCTTTTGAATCAGTTTCTGAAGTCCAGAAACTACCAAACAGCATATCGAACTCATGGCATAAACGCTGCATTTGACTGGTTATACATAGTTTAATACCATATTTCTCCCATACCATAATCATACTCTTCGATCTTGATGCCTTTACGTATGACCATAGCATTTGAGGAGTACATCCTTTGGGTAGTGGTTTATATTTTACCTTATCCCAATAATCGTACTCTTCATTTATTTTGTCAACAAGTAAGTTAATCTCTTCATTGGTCTTACCAAACAAAGCGTCTGAGAAAGCCTTTCTATCTATCTTTGGGGGGAGTTCTATCATAGTGTTTTTTTACTGCAAATATACAAAAAGATTTTTGAATGAATCAAATAATTCTTGCTAATTTTGCAAGAATTGGCAAGAATTAGCAATCATTTAGAGCGTATATCCAAGTTTGTCAAAGAGATTTTTTAGTTCTTGTTTGCTTTCTTCTTCCTGCTGGAGCAGGGTACGTAGTTCGTTTTGCAGTTCTCTCATACAAGTATCGTAATCCACTTGGTTGTCATTGCTGCCAAAGTGAATATATTTGCTGGGTACAAGCGAGAAATCGTTGCCACCTTCTCCTCCAATCTCCTCGAATGTTGCTCCATAACAATATTCAGGAATGTCGAAATCGACAAGGTCGGCATCAGCAAGCTGCCAGCGGTGATATGTGTCAGCTGCTTCAGCAATGTCTTGAGGCGAAAGCTGAACATATTTTTTTTCAAATGGTACTACACGCTGACGCAAATCCATAAAGAGAACTTCGCGCTCACGGTCGCGGAGATGAATCTGCTCTCCGTCACGTTCTATTGTGCGAGCCTTTTTGTTGGCATTCAGCACCCATAATGAAACGCTGATGTCGGTTGAGTAGAACAGTTTGCGGGGCAAAATGATGATAGCCTCCACAAGTCCTTTCTCAAGCAAACGGCGACGAATGTTGTATTCGGTGCCGCCGGCACTCAACGCACCATTGGCAAGAATGAAGCCTGCCACGCCATTAGTGGAGAGCTTCGACACCATGTTAAGAATCCAGCCATAGTTAGCATTGCTTGTGGGAGGTACATCGAAGCCTGCCCATCGTGGATCATCTGTCAGTTGATTTTCTTCACGCCACGAACTCTGATTGAAAGGCGGATTTGCCATGATGAAATCGGCCTTCAAATCTTTGTGCTGGTCGTTATGGAAAGTGTCGGCTTCATGCTCGCCGAGGTTTGCGCTAATTCCTCGAATAGCAAGGTTCATCTTGGCGAGTTTGTAAGTGGTCTTGGTATATTCCTGACCATAGACCGACACGTTTTTGCGGTTGCCGTGATGAGCATCAACGAATTTCAAACTCTGCACAAACATACCGCCAGAACCACAGCAAGGATCATAGATCTTACCCTCAAAGGGCTGTATCAGTTCAGCGATTAGATTGACAATGCACTTGGGCGTGTAAAACTCACCTTTACCCTTACCTTCAGCGATGGCGAACTTGCTGAGGAAGTATTCATACACTCGACCTATTAAATCGTTCTCTTCGTCTTTGAGAGTATCAATCTTGTTGATTTCGTCGAGAAGAGAAGCGAGTTTTGTAACATCAATGCCCAGCGATGAGTAATAGTTATTAGGAAGTGCGCCACGCAGGGGCTTGTTATGTTTCTCAACAAGCGTAAGAGCAGAATCTATAAGAATGGCTATGTTTGGCTGTTTGGCATTCTCCATGATAAACGACCAACGACTTTCAGGTGCTAAATAGAACACATTCTTAGCTGCATAAAACTCCACAATGTCAAGAAACGCCTCGTTGTTGTATTCTGCAAGGATTTCAGATCGCCTTTGCTCGAAATGGTCGCCAGCATATTTTAGGAAGATAAGACTGAGAACCACGTGCTTATACTCCGATGGTTCAATAGAGCCACGCAACTTATTACAAGCCTCCCACAAGGCTTCTTCCATTGATTTTGTTATTTTTTCCTTTTTTGCCATTAAAATTAATTTCTTTAAGAAAAAACTCCGATGTAGTGCCAGAAAGCAGACCACAGATTGTTCACTACAAGAAATTATATAAAAAACAATAGTAGTGGTCGTTTACTGAAGATAATACTTTTGATTGCAAAAATACAAAATAAAAGTGATATGGGTGACAGTTTGGTAAATAAAATTCTCGTTTTGACGCTTTTTTGCTCCTTAGCAATAAATCTGCATCACTTATATCGTTAATTATTTGTGTTTTATTAATCTTTGTCACAAAATATGAATTAATTATGACAAAGATTTTCAACGTCTTACTATATTTTATCGTGTTTTTGCTGACTGCTGTTGATGTAATGGCTCAGACCGACAAGGTTGACTATTACTCGGCTGGTTATTATGAGTATGGCGGCATCACTCTGCCTTACCGTCAACTGGATTTGCATCAGAATAAAGACGGCAAGTCGATACTGGTGATTCAGCTGCATGGCGGCTCGGCGCGTGGCGACGACAACGAGGCGCAACTTGCCGCCTCGGCGGTCGATAGCGTGGAGAATTATTTGAATGCGCATGGCATGAAGTCCATTTTCCTGCTGCCTCAGTGCGGTGCCGACCGTGTGTGGAACGAGAACGCCAGCACCTACGACGTCACCATGACAATGGTTCTTGAGCACTGGCTCCAGGACTTTATCGCCAGTCACTCCAACGTGGATGTCACACGCATCTACATCACTGGCTATTCGGCTGGAGGCAGCGGTTCTTGGCGTATGATAAACGACTATCAGTCAATGTTTGCCGCCGCCGGCATCGCCGCCGCCAACCCCGTTATGGTCACCGCCGAGAATTGCAAAAACACTCCTGTCTATGCCATCGCCGGCAGTGCCGACAGGATAATGAACGCCACAAGGATAGAGAATTTCGTCAATCAGATGGTGGCACTTGGCGGAAAGGCGCTATTTGACCTGCTGGAAGGCAAAGACCACTTTGGCACCTGCGACACGGCATTCACCGGCGAACGTCTAGACTGGCTGTTTGCCCACCGCCGCAGCATTGCGGGCGACGTGAACCACGACGGTACTATAACCTCCAGCGACATCACCGCCATCTACAACATCCTTTTAGGCGCAGAATAGTTTTTCTGCGCTAACCCATTGATTTCAGCTTTTATTTACCCACGAAAACAACGAAAACACCATTTTGTGGACGAATAAAGTCTAATATTTTGAAAAATGGGATATATTATCACAGCAGGAAGAATAATGAGACTCCTGCTACTGAGATACATGCGCCTATTACTGATTTAAGGGTGATGGGTTGCTTGAATAGCCACCAAGCGGGGAGAATAATGATGATGGGAGTTAGCGCCATGAGGGTGCTGGCGATGCCGGCACTGGTGTATTGCACGGCAAGCAGCGAGCATCCTACACCTATAAAGGGTCCGAAGATGGTGGTCAGTGTCGCCACTGTCATGCTGGTGCGGTCGGTAATGTTCTTGCGCAATGATCCGAAACCTTCATGGAACTTTAGCAATAAAGCGAAACCTATTATACCAGCTATGCAGCGGAACACGTTGGCATAGAACGGCAAAATCCATGGTTGGCAAGGCGTGGTCATAGAAGCCTCATAATGGTTCATTCCTATCTTGCTAAGCACAAGCCCCACTCCCTGGCAAACAGCGGCTCCTATGGCAAACAAAACGCCATTTAGTGGCAGTTTCAACGAGATTCTGTGATTATCGCCGCCACGTCCCAACACTGTTATTGCGATGCCAGTGAGTGTCACAGACATGGCAATAATTGCAGTAGCTCGCAGTTGCTGACCAAGAGTAATCCACGCCATAATTGCGGCGGTTATGGGTGCCAAAGTCATGAACAGCTGTCCAAATTTCGAGCCAATGATAATATAGCATTGAAAAAGACAAAAGTCGCCTATCACATATCCCACGAGTCCCGAGAGCATCATCCATAGGTAGGCTTCGGTGCTGGCTTTTGCCGGCAGCGGAGTGCCAGTAACTATCCAAAATAGTATAGCAGAAAAAATCAAGGCGATAGCCATGCGGGTGAAGTTGAGCGTGACGTTTCCCATGCGTTTGCTGCCCATCTCGCTCAACAAAGCAGTAACAGTCCACGAGAACGCCACACCAATTGATATTATTTCACCGAGATATTGCATGATTTAGCTGACTAGCTGACGAGTAAACAAGCTTACTAGACAAATGTTGTTCGTTTATCGTTTATCGTTTATCAAAGACAGTGAAGTTATTAATGGCAACGCACTTTCTAATCTCTAATCGCGCATAGCGCAACTAATCCCTAATCGCGCAGCGCATTGCATTGCACTCGTTAGCTCTCAATAATTATTTCTCCTATAGCGATAATTGTGGCGTCACCGCCTACCCATACTGCGCCGTCCTCGAGCAGCGATATTGCTATCACCGAAGGCCGCCCCATTGCCTCACCTTGCAGGAAACGGCAATTCGCAGGACTTTTAATAACGCCATTGTGACGCAGATAATGAGCCAATGCACCATTAGCTGTGCCTGTGGCGCTCTCTTCAGGAATGCCGTAAAGAGGAGCAAAGTTGCGCACATGCGCCGTATAGCCGTCATCGCTAAGCGCAAAAGCATGAACACCCGTCACTTCAATTTCTTCGCTGAGTTGCGCAAGAGCGGTCATGTCAGGTTTTAGAGCATTCAACTCATCAACATTATCAACAGGCATAATAATGTCGGGAAGACCAGTACTCACAACTTGCACAGGCAGAGCTTTAAGCGAGTTCTTCACTCCCATAATACTGTGCAGCCGCTTCACATCAACAACTGTGTCAATGATTTGAGGTTCGGCCATCTGCATCATTATCATATTCCCTACTTTCACCTGCAAATTACCAGCAAGGGTGTGATTGACGCACAAAGTGCCGTCGGCGATTATTCCTAATTTATACAATGTGCTAAAGGTTGCTATCGTGGCATGACCACATAAGTCCACCTCTCCGCGTGGCGTGAAATAGCGCACGGTGAACTCGGTATTACCATCACGCCGCACAAATGCCGTCTCCGAATAGCGGAACTCAGCAGCCACCTGCTGCATAAATTTCTCACTCGGAAAATCACTATCTATCAACACCACGCCAGCAGGATTGCCACCAAATGGCTGAGTGGTAAAAGCATCAACTATAAAGTATTTCATTTTTTTTAGCTAACAAGCTGACGAGTAAACAAGCTAACGAGGCAATGGTAGAGCCTGTTACTTTTTATTTCACAAACTCTTACCACAAAACTCTAAACTTCAAATTCTGAAAATTACTTCAAAATTTGAATTATATCTTCCTCAATGAGTTTAATGTCGTGAGTGGGTTCGTAGCGTGCCACCACGTTGCCTTCCTTATCAACAAGGAATTTGGTGAAATTCCACTTAATATCAGGCTTGCTGGCATAGTCGGGGTCGGCCTTTTTCATCATATCGTCGAGAATTTTGCCTATAGGATGCTCAAGATTGAAGCCTTCAAAACCTTTCTCTTTCTTAAGGAAAGTGAACAGCGGATGCTCGTTCTCACCATTTACCTCTATTTTCTTGAATTGAGGAAATTCGGTGCCAAAATTGAGGGTGCAAAACTCATGAATTTCCTCCTCACTGCCAGGAGCCTGATTGCCAAACTGGTTGCAGGGGAAATCTAAAATCTCAAGACCTTTGTCCTTATAAGCCTTGTAAAGTGCCTCCAGTTCCTCATATTGCGGTGTGAAACCACACTTGGTGGCGGTATTAACTATGAGCAACACTTTGCCCTTGTATTCACCCAGAGCAACGTCATTGCCCTTGCGGTCTTTCACTGTAAAATCCAGTACATTAGTCTGTGCCATAATGGTTGTAATGTTTAATAGTATGGTTAATAATAAAAGTGTCTTTTTCATGATAGTAAATATTTATTTTATATTGCGATGGCATCGCAATATACTTAACTTATTATTTCTTTATCAGTCCCAAGCGGTTGGAAATCTCCAGCATGCGCTCGATGGGGCGCACGGCTTTTACTCGAGTTTCCTCATCTACCTCGATGGTTGGAGCGAGATATTTGAGAGAAAGGTAAAGCTTCTCGAGAGTTATGAGCTTCATGTAGGCGCACTCGTTGCATGCGCAGCCAGCATCGTCGGGAGGAGCTGGAATGAATTCCTTGTCGGGACAGTGCTTCTTCATCTCATAGATGATGCCGCTCTCGGTGGCAACAATGAACTTTTTGCACTCACTGGCGACAGAGTAGTCAAGCAAGGCTTTGGTTGAGCCAATCTTGTCGGCAATCAGCCTGATGGGTTTCGGACACTCGGGATGCACCAGCACCTGAGCGTCGGGATGCTGTTTTTTGAGTTCGATAATCTTCTCAATGGAGAATTTCTCATGTACCTCGCAGTAGCCGTCCCACACCACCATGTTTCGGCCAGTTATGCTGTTGATGTAGTTGCCCAAGTTTCGGTCAGGACCAAAAATTAGTTTCTCGTCTTCAGGGAAGCTGTCAACAATCTGCTTGGCGTTGCCGCTTGTCACTATCACATCGGTGAGAGCCTTCACCGCAGCACTGGTATTAGCGTAGCTAATAACAGTGTGACCAGGATGATCCTTGATGAACGCCTCAAATTCGTCGGCAGGGCAGCTGTCGCTCAACGAGCAGCCAGCGTTGAGGTCAGGCACTATGACCGTCTTCTCAGGACTCAGAATTTTGGCTGTCTCGCCCATGAAATGCACGCCACACAGCACAATCACTGGCGCCTCCACATCCTGCGCCAGTTGAGCCAATGCCAAGCTGTCGCCAATGTAGTCGGCGAGATCCTGAATCTCATCACGCTGATAGAAATGCGCCATTATCACGGCGTTTTTCTCCTTCTTGAGTCTCAATATCTCTTCTTTGAGATCTATTCCTTTAGGAATACGAGCCTCAACATAACCTTTGTCAACATTCATAATTTATTATTTATTTAAATTTTAATTTTTATATAAAAAAAGATATGATGATAATAGCCTGTTGATATAGTGGAAAACTTTTTTCAAAAATACTTGACTTTTGAGTTATTATAGTTTCATTATTAGTTATTAATAGGTTATTTACAACTTTAAAAACTGATTAATAATTAATTGTGATTGTTATAAACAAGCTGTTAACAACGTGCAAAGTTAATAAAATTATTGAATAATAATCAACAAAAGCCTTCTAAAAATTGTGTAAAACTGAAAATATAGAATGTGGACAAAAAATTTGGAAAATAAAAACTGACGTATAAGCCAATCGAGTTAGCAAAATCCAAATTTTTTGTCCACTTTTTTTCATAAAGTTTTCCCCACTATATAAACATAGTTATTAACAAGGGGGTGTTGATAGTTTGGAAATAATAATTCAAGATTATAATTATAAACTTGAAGTTTAGAGGTTATAGTTTAGAGAAGAAGATTCTTTCAAAATTTTCTATATTTAATACTGATTATTATATAAACATTAAACTTTTAGCAAGTTAAAAAATCGCGAAACTTGAAATACTAAGGATGCACACCAGTAAGCAATATATTAAGGTAATCCATTAGTTGAAAGATGCAAAATAGTGAGTAACTTATCATAATAAAGAAAAAAATTGTATCTTTGCATCGTAAAGTAACTCAAGAGTTGATGACCTTGTTAACTTGTTAACTCGTCAACTTGTTTACTAAAGAACAATGAAAGGTTTTTTCAAGATATTGAGGCGGTTTGTGCCGCCCTATAAGAAGCAACTGGTGCTGAACGTAATTTTCAACATCCTCGCTGCCGTGCTCACTTTGTTCTCGTTTGCGCTGATTATCCCCATTCTGGAGATGCTGTTCGGGCTAAACACCGCCCATTACGACTACACCCCATGGGGCAGCGCGAGCATCGACAAAGTGGTGGTCAACAACTTCTACTATTATGTGCAGACCATCATCGCTAATTATGGCAAGAGTACAGCGCTGGCGTGCATCGCCGGTGCGCTGGTGGTAATGACGGGTCTCAAGACGGGTGCAGCCTATATGGCAGCCTATTTCATGATTTCGCTGCGCACAGGCGTGGTGCGTGACCTTCGCGCGATGATATATAACAAGATGGTGTCGCTGCCCATTGGTTTCTTCTCGAGCGAGCGCAAGGGCGACGTGATGGCGCGCATGAGCGGCGATGTGATCGAGGTTGAGAACTCGGTGATGATGTCTCTCGACATGATGTTCAAGAACCCCATCATGATAGTGGTGTGCTTGGCGATGATGCTCTTTGTGAGCTGGCAGTTGACGCTGTTTGTGTTCGTCTTGCTGCCTATTGCTGGTTTCATCATGGGACGAGTGGGCAAGTACCTCAAGCGCGTGTCGCTCGAGCAGCAGAACCAGCTCGGCACCATCATGAGCAACATAGAGGAGACCATAAGCGGACTGCGCATCATCAAGGCTTTCAACGCCGAGGACAAGGTAAAAAACCGCTTTGCTGGCGAGAACGAGAAATACCGCAACATATCTCGCCGCATGAGCCGCCGCTATGAGCTTGCGCACCCCATGAGCGAGTTCTTGGGAACCGCCACCATCGCCATAGTGCTGTGGTTTGGCGGAACGCTGATTCTGGGCGGCACATCGGCAATCACCGCTCCCAAGTTTATCTATTATATGGTGATTTTCTACAGCATCATCAACCCTGCCAAAGATTTCTCCAAGGCGAGCTACAACATACAGCGCGGACTAGCCTCGATGCAGCGCATCGACAAGATTATGAATGCCGAGAACCCCATCACCGACCCCGCCGAGCCGGTGGAACTCACTTCGTTCAGTAAGGGAATCAGTTACCAGAATGTGCGTTTCCGATATGAGGAGGCATGGGTGATTGACGGCGTGAGCATCGACATTCCCTGCGGCAAGACGGTGGCACTCGTGGGGCAGAGCGGCTCGGGCAAGACTACCATCGCCGACCTGCTGCCGCGCTTCTACGACGTGAACGAAGGCTGCATCACCATCGACGGCATTGACATCCGCAACTATCGTGTCGCCGACCTGCGAGCACTCATGGGCAACGTGAACCAGGAGGCGATTCTCTTCAACGACTCGTTCTTCAACAACATAGCCTTTGGCGTGGAGAATGCCACACGCGAGGAGGTGGAGCAGGCGGCACGCATCGCCAACGCCTACGACTTCATCATGGCTACCGAGCAGGGCTTTGATACCAACATCGGCGACCGGGGCTGCAAACTCTCGGGTGGTCAGCGGCAGCGCATCAGCATTGCCCGCGCCATCCTCAAGAATCCGCCCATCCTCATCCTCGACGAGGCGACTTCCGCCCTCGACACCGAGAGCGAGCATCTGGTGCAGGAGGCACTCGACAAACTCATGCACGGACGTACCACACTGGTGATTGCCCATCGCCTCTCGACCATCAAGAACGCCGACCTCATCGTGGTAATGCACGAGGGCAAAGTGGTGGAACAGGGCCGTCACGACGAGCTTATAGCCCTTGGCGGCACCTACAAGCACCTGGTGGATATGCAGACGTTTTAATCAATGCATAATGCACAATTCATAATGCACAATAAGACGATGCCATCGTCCCATTTATTTATATTTGGCGAATAATGTCGTAACTATTCAGTGATTTGATTAAAATTATTTTGAAAATTCCATAGTCGCTGAGAAAATTTTTATTTGATTTCAAGCGTGTAGCGTCTCCCCCGAGCATCTAACGCACTCGAGCAGATGTCGTGAGTCTGCACTTAAACACCTAAAAACTTCTTGCAAAATTTATCAGAGAGATAACACTTTGCCGAATGCTACTTATCTATCACTCCAAATATCGGATGAACCACATATATTTTATCGCCCCATAAGTCGATATTTTTGTTGTTTTGTGGGGCGATAACTTAAGATTTCAAACCATGACCCACATAATAGAAGGTATAGTTCATAAGGCAACTTCGGTCGCAGCAGTTTTTTAATATGTAATTGCATAATTTATAATTGGGCTGCGACTTGATTATTGCATAAAAAACATTTTACCGCCACCCTATGTGTGCAGAGTGGCGGTAGTTTTTTGCTTCATATCATCTTTATAATTGGCCAAACATGCACATTTTTACCCCACTTTGGCCGATTATAACGTTGTCTTTGAATAGCTCATGGCAGAATGAATGCTTGTTGATTGGCAATTAATTTTGCCAAGGCACATTCTCGAGCAGTTTTCTCACTTTCAGAGTGTAGCCCATCACGCCTCCACTGGTACTGCCTATCTCTGAAGCAACATATACGGCATAATAGTCATAGTAATATATTCTTTGGTTATTTTCAAATGTATAATCATCTGTATAAACTTTAAATATATATCCATATCCCACTTCTGCTGCGGCATATCTTGTCCAAGTCAGGCTCTGTGTCTGGACCGCAGTGACGTTGATATTGCCTATACCCTTGACTGGTCCTACGATAGAAACTTGACCTCTAGAACCAGAACAGCGCAAATTATAGTCTTTGCCTAATTGAATTCCACACCCGCCAGCCGATGTGTCATAATCTAAATTCACATTGACAATGATTGTCCCGTCAGGGTCTTTGGTGGTGTTGGTGGTCGGTTCGTCCTTGTCGTCTCCGCACGATGCCATTGCCAGCGGCAACAGCAAGAGTAAAAGCATTAGAATTTTTTTCATAATCAAAAAATTTTTTGTTGACATCAGCCCTATGCCCGATTAAACAAAAAACAAGAAAAGCGTGGACTGATTCGCCACACCTTTAGTTGGAGGTCTTAGGAAACCTTAAGATGAAGATGACGGGAATAACAGCTCACGCTATACACGCAAACTATTTTGCTATCCTCTCATCTTATTGAAAAGTTCCTAAGTTTCCAACTAAGAGTGATAAGCAAAACGCTCTTTTTAATTCAAAATGTAAAGATTGCCTCTGCAATCCGTTGGCAAATATACTACAAAAATCTTAAATTGCCGCGATTACGAAGGGAAAAAATGATTTTGCGGCGTTTTAAGGCATAATCTTCTATATTTTTCGTAATTTTGCATTGGAAATAATAAGGCTCAAGTTTCGCAAGTTGTTAACTTGCTCAAAGTTTAATGTTTAGTGGTTAGAGTTTAGAGGATAATCAGTGTGAAAAATTGAAAATTTTGAAAAAAATTTCTTCTCTAAACACTAAACTCTAAAGTTGAGTAATAAGATTATGGAAGAAAGTAATAATATAGTAATAACTGGTGGAGAGTACAACAGTTTTCGTTATGATGTGTTGAAGCGCATTCGCTCGGCTCAATATGAGGCGATGCGTGCTGTCAACAAGGAAATGATTTCACTCTATTTCATATTGGTATCACAACGAATGATACCTAAGTATAAATTATTATTTCATCCTATAGAATATGCTCAAGAAATCAATGCTCGATCTTCATCGCATCAGCACCGATGAGTTCAAAAATATAGAGAAAATTCCAGTGGCTGTGGTGCTCGACGATGTGCGCAGCGAGATGAATGTAGGTAGTGTGTTCCGCACCGCCGACGCGTTTGTCATCGAGCGCATAGCCCTGTGCGGCATCACTGGCACCCCACCAAGTCACGAGATTCACAAGACCGCCCTCGGAGCCGAGGACTCGGTGGCGTGGACCTATCACAAAACCTCCCTCGAAGCCGTTGGGCAGCTGCGAGAGCAGGGTTATAAAATTTGCGCGATTGAGCAGGTGCATGGCAGCGTGAGTCTTGAGCGGTTTGCCATTGAGCCAGGCGAGAAATATGCCCTCGTCTTCGGCAATGAAGTGAAGGGCGTAAGTCAGGCGGTGGTCGATGCCAGCGACTGCTGCATCGAGATTCCCCAGCACGGCACCAAGCACTCACTCAACATCGCCTGCTCCGCCGCCATCGTGATGTGGCATTTCTTCAAAGCACTGAAATGTGATATCCTATGAACAAACTTATCAAGATCTTGAAAGAGTGGACTTTGCCAGTGTCGATGACGACGGGCATATTGGTCTATTTCATCTTTTACTTCACTCCTGCACTTGATGGGGCGTCGCGGGTGTTCAACAGTTTCTTCGACTTCATCCTGCCGTGGATATTGTTTGTGATACTGTTTGTGACCTTCTGCCGTGCCGATTTCCACCGTATGCGTCCTTGCTGGTGGCATTTCGTGATATTGGCTCTACAACTGGTGCTGGTGATAGTGAGCACGGTGCTTATTATGCATTATGACGCAAAGGGCAACGACCTTGTGCTAATGGAGTGCATAATATGCTGTGTGATATGTCCTTGCGCCACGGCAGCGCCAGTGGTCACCGCCAAACTCGACGGGGACCTCGAGAAGATGACTACCTTTATGCTGCTGAGCAATTTCCTTGCGGCAATGCTGATTCCTGCTGTGTTCCCGCTCGTTGACGAGAGCATCGACATGCCGTTCTGGGATGCCTTCTTGGCTCTGCTTGAGCGAGTTTGCACGGTGCTGTTGGCGCCAATGGCACTTGCCTACGTTGTCAAGCATTTTGCGCCTCGTCTGCACCGTCTCATCATCAGCAACAAAGACCTGTCGTTCTACCTGTGGGGAGTGTTGCTGCTGGTGATTTCGGGAGCGACAATGCGCAACATCATGAACTCCGGCACCACGGTGTGGTTCATTGTTGTGGTGGCACTTACAAGCCTGGCGATTACTTTCGTGCAGTTTGCCATTGGCCGCTATGTGGGCCGTTTTTTCCATGCCACTACCGAGATGGGTCAGGCGATGGGGCAGAAGAACACTGCCTTCGCCATCTGGATTTCCAGCGCATGGCTGCATCCTCTTGCCGCCGTGGGCCCTGGCTTCTACATCCTGTGGCAAAACGCCTTCAACAGCCTAGAGATTTGGCATCATGAGAAAATGCATAATTCATAATGCACAATGGCGTTAGATACTGGATGGGCGCGCTACGCGCTTAAAATTTATTGAAAATTTAAATGAAAATTTTTCTCATGCGAATATGAAATTTTTTATCAATTTTAATTCAATTTTAAGCGAAGCGACCTTCGAGCTATATGGCTATGCAGAATGTGTAGCTACAAGTCTCACACCTGTCTTCGATAAACGAAAAACGATAATGCACAGTCTTAATCTATGAAAGTTATATTCCAATACTATAGTGAGAGCGAGGACGGTCGCGATGAGTTCCGTTTCACCAATGATACCGAGGCTCAGGAGAAATTTGAGAGCCTCAAGGAGATTATTGAGGTGCAATTTGCCGACTGCCCCGATGCAGAAATCGTCAATGAACCCGACTTTTTCGGCATCATCGACCAAAGCACCGGCGACTGGGCAAAAGTGATGATCTCAACTAAAAAGTAAAACTTCATACCCCTAAGACCAACCGCGACAACACCATTGAGTAGCTGATTGCCTAGCTGCTCAACATCCAGTCGCTGCGTGACATCGTGGACTTCATGCGAAAGCATGAAACCCACTTCCCGGAGTTTAACGCCGAACAGTGATGAGTGAATATCGATTGCACAATCAAGTTCCTACCTCATTCGGCAAAAAACGGCAAAAAACAACATAGCATCAATATTTTTCGGCTGTTTCAATTGTTGTTTGAAAAATTGTGTTTACCTTTGCAAATGGTATAATAGGTTTTTGGCACATGAGTACGCAAGACATCAAAACTACAATCGCCGAGTATTTCAAGACACAACCCGTCTTGAAAGCTTGGCTGTTTGGCTCTTTCGCTCGTGGCGAGGAGACCCCAGATAGTGATATTGACATCCTTGTTTCCCTTGATTATTCGCAACATATTGGGTTGCGATATTTTGGTATGGCAATTGATTTAGAGAAATTGCTTGGTCGTGAAGTGGATTTAGTAGAAGATGGTCAATTATTGCCTTTTGCCCAACGAACAGCCGAGCAGGATAAAACTTTGATTTATGAGAGAGCCAATTAGAGATAGAGGAAGACTCGAACACATCTTGGAGCAACTCAATAATGTTGAAGAATTTGTCGCCGGGAAGACTTTGTATGATTTACAAGACAACAAAGTTCTTCAATATGCCATCGTGAAATGCGTGGAAATTATAGGAGAAGCAGCCTATATGCTCTCTCTTGATTTCAAAGATCAGCACCCACAAGTTGAGTGGGAGCAAATAGTACGAATGCGCCATGTGTTAGTTCATGGTTATTATCAGATCTCGCTCGCTTTAGTGTGGAGTGTCATTCAAGATGATTTGGTAGAATTGAAACCGCTTATTGAACAATTTTTGCAAGAAGCATGAAGTGATGCGCGATTGTCAACATACCGCTCAATGTGGCAGCGATTTGCATAAATCGCTGAATGATAGCGCATTATTACCTCCCCATTTTGCGGTGACACGTTAGATTTCAGCGACTTGTCGCTGCCAAGATATACGGCACAAACGGCTCATTCGGTCGGTTGTGCCGTTTTTCGTCGTGCAAATAACTTGATTATTAACAATAAAAACAATTAGCGTAAAAATCATTACTCTTACTTGTGGCTGTGCTCATTAACGTCTCGACTTGGGCACAGAATGTCATCAACACTGTCGTTTCGTCTGAAGACGTAATCAAGAATTTCACCGTGTATGTTGGTGAGGTCATGGTGGATGGCGTGTCGGTCATCAAATACCTATATTCAGATGACGTCACAATGAATAGTGTTGTCCGACAAAACCTGCTTGATGCCCTAAATGGCATGGCCGATGGCGATTATGCCACCCTTTTCCAAGCTAATTGGCCCGATAATTACACGCCCGAAGCCTTCGCTTTTTGCTCTAATGCAGAACTTTCTACAGCAATAGACGAAAATTGGAGCAGTGCGCAGTATGTAGGATTGCTCTACTATCCAGGCAAAACGGCAACGTCCACGGTCAACTCAAACCTTTATGACATTGACGAGGGTTTCAAAGCAGTTCTCGATGTCAGGACCGAGGAAAGGACATCAACCATAGACAATCCTGTCAATGCGGAAAACTGTATTGTATCTCATGAAGGGGCTACATCCACAAACAATGTATGGTATTCCGTCGAAGAAGGTCAGGTTATTAAGCATGTGCAAACTGATATAGTTTACAGTTGTGAAGTGACCACGGTTATTTACACCAAGGTTGAACTTGCGTCAGCTTACAGCATCACCTTGCCGGAGTCGTTTGAGAATGGCTCGGTGACTTGCGACAAGAAGAGTGCCGCCGAGGGCGAAACCGTAACGCTCACCGTAACGCCAGACAATGGCTACGAGCTTGAAGCACTCACCATCACGACCGTTGATGCCGCCGAGCCAAGCGGCGCACCAATGTTGGCACCACGCCGCGCCAATGTGGATTACACTGCGGGCGAGAACGGCACCTACACCTTCCTGATGCCGGCGGTCCCCGTGACCATCAATGCCACGTTCAAGGAAACCACCGTCACAGGCTTAATTTACCTTGACGTAGCCCAGCCACGCAGCGGCCAGCGTTACAACCTGATGGGTCAGCCCGTGGGCAAGGACTACAAGGGCATCGTCATCGAGGACGGAAAGAAACTGATTGTGAGATAAGACGTCTCACAGTTCATTCACTAAGGCTCACCGAACAATCATCGGTGGGCTTTTTTTGTCTTTTGGTGGGCGACTGCTTCAATCTACCTTTGCTGAAAAAAACAGCAAACTATGATTAATGTAACACAACTCACCTCGCTAATCTCGGCGTTCCGAGTCGAGACCGAGAAATCTGCGAGTAAGAGAGCGCAATTTTGAGCTTGCTCAAGCATTGCCGAGCGTGAGCAGATTATGCAAAGAAAACATCTCGCCCGAGACTGTCGGCAAGCTGCTGCAAGACATCACTAACCTGCTCGCCAACGCCTCGACCGATGCCGAGCGGAAAATCCTCGATGACTGGAAAGACATGCTCTCGCAGTACATCGTGGTCTATGATGTCGCACCCTAATAATCCTTTTCGGGCAGGTATTGTGAAAAGAATCTTATTTCAATTTTACTGAATTGATGATGCTCATAAGAATTTTCTCGGCTTCAGCCTCTTTGTCGGCAGGAGATTTCATGGCACCCATTATGCACTTTGTGCCGTCAAGAACCTTCGTAAAGGACAACTCTACTTCTCCTTCGTTGGTCACTCGGCGCAGGGTTATAAAGTTTTCGGCGATTACTTTGGGTTCATCTACTTCTTTGTAGAGGTCTGTATTAACACGCTTTGCGAAGTCTGCTTTATCCTTCAACTGGTCGGCTGTTGGTCCCTCGGCATCGTAATTAATGCTGAAGGTCATAGCCTCGTCGGCCGACTTAACATTCAGGACGTCGTCGGTTGAAAATGTCTCTTTCCAATCCTTAGGATAGCTAATAGTGTAACTCTTAGCTTCAAAGGTGTTTCCATCTTTAATCTCCTCAACACTCTGAGTCGATTTACTAGAGTCGCTGGCGCTGTTCTCTTTGTTGCCACCCGAGCATGCTACTAAGCTCATAGACAGGGCAACTGCTGCAATAAAAAATAGTTTCTTCATAATTTTTTTTGGCGTAATGGTCATTTTGCAGGATGTATTTTCAATGCAGGTATTGTTCATTGAAAAAAACGT